>JAGVEG010000055.1 GCA_020058355.1 Candidatus Berkelbacteria bacterium | reverse complement strand
CGGTAACTGGCTCACACCGAAGGGAACGGCGATTGAGGGCATTGGGCTGGTACCTGACTCGGTTGTTGAACTTGGGGATGGGGTTCTTCCAAGTAAGGAGGATGCCCAGGTTGCGGCAGCTCTTCGGATATTGGCTGGAAAAGAGTAAACTTACACAATGGATCCGCAAACACCACCCGCCACCCCTCAGGACGATGTACTTCGTGAACTCTCACCCCTCGCGCTTCGTGAGAAGATGCAGCAGCAAGCTGCCGGTGCGGTGAGTCGAGATGATCTGCTTGAGTTAGCTGCGCAAAAGCCACGTAGCACCTTGATCTTGCCGGAGCAAAATGTTCCCGATCGTGTTGAGGTTGAGCGCGCCGCTGGTGCACGATTTGAGAACGCAGCAGCGCAGCCAGTGGCACCGGTACGACCACCGGTATTTCCGGTAGCCCAGCCTGCAGCTCCTGAGCGAGTGGTTGCGCCGGCGCGCGAAACCCAAGTATTTGTTCAGAAGGAGGCACCTAAGCAGGTTGTACAAGGACCATTCCCTGTGGCGCCAATGCGCCCGGTTACTCCTGCGCGTGAGGAAGTAGTCAAGGTAAAGCCGCCGCGCGAGCCACGTATACGTGCTCCTCGGGTTGGGGGTGGTATTCGTCCGCTCCCAATCATCCTTGGGCTGGTGGGAGGCGTGGTTTTTGCGGTGCTCGTGCTCTTTGGATTGGTGCTGTTCCGTGGTGCTCGCATCCCTGTGCTCTATATGGCGTGGACCAAGCTCTCGCCGAATGGTATTGAAGTTGCAAAGACGGCAACAAAACAGCTGACCTCTGAGGCGTATCAGTTGAGTGCGGTAACTATTTCTCTGAAGAAAGAGGTAGCAGTTGCGGTGACGACAACTGAGTCAACTACGGAAGAAAGTGCCGTGACCCCAGATTCCGTGCCACAGCCTGACGAATTACTTGAGGATGACGCTGAAGTTATCGAGGAAGTCGAAAGTCCCGCGGTCTATTTTTCAGCACTTACCTCCAAGCTTACCGAGGCACGGTTTTCTCCTGAGGAGAGTCGCTATGCTGGTGATATTGCCCTGAACACCGATACCGCAACGACGCCATTTCAGGTTGCGGTGGCGCGAAGCGATGGAAAGTTCCAGGCGGTATTTCCGCTGGCAAATACCACAACGCGCGAAGTGCATGCAGCGTCTGTTCAGAAGACCATACTTCCTACCGTGTTGGCGCCGATTCCCCTTGATCAGCTCCTGGGCAAGGTGGGAGCAGTGCAGCAGTACCGCGGTGGTAGGGAGAGTGTTTCGTATCTTTACTCTATTACACCGGCGAGTATTAACGATCTTTTCCCAGCCGGCTCTATGCTGAAAAATCCGCAACTTTCGGTGCTTTACCCTACGCGTAAAGCGGCGTATCCAAGCGTGTATCAGTTCTCTGCGGAAGTGACTCTTGGTGCTGAGGTGTATCAGTACTCGGTACAGGGTACTGCTGCGCCGGCGGCGGGTGAACTGTCTGAGACGTTGCGTCAAGTTGATGTAAGTAGTGAAGAGAAAATTTCGGTAAAGGACTTCATCGCTTCACTTGGCTTTAGTCCAAGTCTCTTCCCTGATGTTGATGCTATTGATGCCGAGGATCCCAATACGCGCTCTTTTGAGCCGCTGAGCCCAACCGGCACCTCAACCACAACGATTAAGGCTCCCATTACCACAACTCCTGCCCTGACTGCAGATACGCCAGAAGCACGCACGCGTGATGCGCAGCGCGCTGCCGACCTGACCCTGCTTGAGAAAGTACTTACTGAGTACGCCAAGCGTCGCGGTGCGTATCCAATCAGTAGTAAGGCAGCGCCATTCGAGCAGGTGCAGTCGAGTAATGCGCTCCTGAGCGGCTTGGTTCCTGACTTCCTGATCTCACTCCCAATTGATCCCGTGCCACTTACCTTCTGGTATGAGTACGCTTCTGACGGTACAACATATACGCTACGCTCAGTGGCGGAGTCGCCACAAACCTCAGGTGCGAAAAAGGGTGTTGCCTTCTATTATCTTGAGCGAAGTGGTACACTGACGCAGTCATCCACTAACTAGCTTCTATGGAATTTGGACTTATTCTGGTTGGTTTGCTCGTGGTTGTGGTCCTGTGGGCAATTGCTATCTACAACAAGCTGGTTACCCTTCGTAATCAGGCAGAAGAGGCAAAGAGCGATATTTCAGTACAGCTGAAGCGTCGCTATGACCTTATTCCTAATCTTGTTGAGACGGTTAAGGGATACGCAAAGCACGAAGAAGGTGTCTTTACGGCGGTTACTGAGGCCCGGGCAAATGCCATTAGCGCAGGTGCCGTAGGAAGCGAGAAACAGGTTGCTGCTGAAAATCAGCTTACTGGTGCGCTGCGGTCAGTATTTGCTGTGGCTGAGGCCTATCCAGATCTAAAGGCGTCTGCGAACTTCATGCAGCTTTCTGCTGAGCTGACCGATACTGAAAACAAGCTTGAGGCATCACGCCGCTTCTTCAATGCAACGGTTCGTGACTACATGACGGCTCGTCAGACCTTTCCTGGTGTATTCTTTGCTGGTGGATTTGCTCCTATGGATCTTTTCGAGCTGGAAAACCCAGCTGAGGCAGTCAACCCAAAGGTTTCCTTCGATAAATAAGCGGCTCGCGTGACCTACTATACGTTAGTAGGGAAGAATCGTCGGTTAAGTGCGACGTATCTCCTGATTTTCTTGGCGTTGGTACTGGTGGTTGGGTGGGTGGCCGCCCGGATCTTTGATTCGCCAGATATCTTGCTGATTGCTGGGGTGGTAGCGATCGTGCAGGGAATTGTGGGGTGGTATGCCTCGGATACGATTGCGATTGCCGCATCGGGTGCACAGCCGCTCACTCGTGAAGAAGCGCCGCAGCTTCATGCCGTGGTTGAAACCCTAGCCCTGGGGGCACATATTCCGATGCCCCGGCTTTTTGTGATCGAAGATGGTGCCATGAACGCCTTTGCCACCGGGCGTGATCCTAAGCATAGCGCCATTGCGGTAACGCGTGGACTTCTGAACAACCTCAATAAGCCCGAGCTTGAAGGGGTGCTGGCCCATGAAATGGCACACATTGGCAATGAAGACATTCGCCTGATGAGTTTGGTAATGGTGCTCGCAGGGACGATCACGTTGCTTTCCGACTGGATGATGCGCAGTTTTTGGTTCCGCGATCGACGCAGTAATGACAGTGAGGGAGGTGGGCAACTACAGCTACTTTTTGTGGTGGTTGGTATTGTGTTGCTAATTCTGGCGCCGCTGGTGGCAAGTTTGATTCAGCTAGCTATCTCACGCAAGCGTGAGTTCTTGGCTGACTCTACGGCAGTACTGATTACCCGCAATCCTGATGGGCTCGTGAGCGCGCTGCGGAAGATTAGCGGAGATCCCGATCCCCTTGATAAGGCAAACCGGGCTACCGCCCACCTGTACTTTAGTAATCCACTCCATGGCGGGTTTGGTCGGCTGTTTCAGACCCACCCACCGATAGAAGAGCGCATTGCCGCGATTCAGGCGGGGAGTGGGCAACAGACTTTCTAGGCGTTAGCTGAAATCTCTCTAAGAAACTGCTAGGCTTTTACTATGAAGTTCTCACGATCAAAAAAGCTGATCTTCACCAATAACAAGGGGGGAGTTGGTAAGACTACCCTTGCTTTTAACTGTGCAATGTCATTTGCTCAGAAGGGTTTTAAGACGGTATTGGTTGATCTTGACCCCCAGTGCAATGCCTCTCGGCTTGCACTTGGCGACAGCTATTATGCTGATACGCTCTTCTCTAGCACGGAGAAAGATATTTATGACGTATTGCGAGGCGTAGTGGAGGGTGGTGGTGATGTTGATCTTGCGGTTCAGACTATTCCCATTGCAAATAGTAACGACAATCTTAGTCTTCTTAAGGGGAGTATTAATCTTTCTCTCTATGAGAACATCCTCGTTACTGCGTATGGGCAGGCTGCCTCAGGTCAGCAACTCGGCTATTTTCAAACAAGTGCCATTGATCGATATCTTCGAGAAAAAGGCTTGCAAGACGAAATTGATATCTTTGTCATTGATACGTCGCCCAGTCTTTCGCTGCTTAATCAAATAGTGTTCCTTGGCTCAGACTACTTTGTTGTCCCGCTTATGCCCGACGCATTCAGTGTCCAAGGGGTTGAGAATCTCGGCACAGTCTTTGAGCGTTGGAAGCAAAATTGGAAGGTGACCGCGAAGGCATTGTCGGGGAATACTGAGGGAAAGTTTGTGCTTGGTGGCGATAGTCTTTTCATTGGTTATGTTATTAACTCGTACAAT
>JAGVEG010000054.1 GCA_020058355.1 Candidatus Berkelbacteria bacterium | reverse complement strand
CTTCTTGGCTTGTTGTTGCATTGGTATAAATAGTACGTCCGGTCTTATCACGGGACCACTTTATGTCAGTGACGACACCTTCTTGAAACAACTTACCAGAGCCTCCAGAGCTGAGATCGACTTTCCAGGTAGTAACTGTGGGACTGGTCTTCACTTGTTCACGAGAAACAAATTGTACGAGTACATTCTTTACGCCAATTTGATTACCGGTAAGGGCGTCACGATGCGGTGATCCCGCCATCTCGCGCAAATAACTGGTACTTGCGGCATCGTAGGTCCATTTAGCGGCATAACTTGAACCGCTCTGCGGAATAGTTACCGTACTTGCCGTTGCTACTGGCGCTGGAGTTAGTGGATCACGGAACTGCCAGCTGCGAAGCGCGCTGGTGACTTTGTTGTTTGAGCGCTTCAGCCCCACCTCCCAGAGCTGGTCAGTACGTGCGTACATGGTATGCTCCAGGGCTACTTTCTTCGAGGTGTCACGAGCATAGGCAGCACTTCCGACTGAGAATTGATCAAGACTAGTGATTGCTGCACGCTTAGGAAGGTCTTGCATGGCAAGAACGTTGCCACCAACGTGAGCAAAGAGTGCCTGGTACTCGTTTGCTAGATCAACGAAGAAAATACGAGCCGAACGAACCGGCCCTACCCTCCGGGCTACTCGAGCATCCTGGAAAACGGCAAGGAAACGAGTGATACCGCCTTCTGTTTCGGTCTCATAGACCACACTTGCGCTCCCAAGACCTGATTGAGGACGTGCTTGGGGGTGATTCTCAATAACAACGGCGAGTGGACGGAGCTGGGCGGTGTCGGCAGTTACTAGGGTGCCATCGAGCATGCCAGGAACACGCACGGTTGGGTCAACCGGAGAAGCTGTGGGGGTCTCTGTTGCCTGACTGACAGGTGTGAGGTCGCTTGGTTGGTTGATTTGGCGGCGATACTGTGCAACCGCGATAATTGAAAGTGCTCCGGCGGCAAAGATGCCACCAGCGATACCGGCGGCGATGCGCTGGTTCTTTGGAGTCATGAATGCCTTGATACGAGCAATAAAGGGGTACTTTTCGGACTTGGCGGCCGCCATTTCAGCCGAAGCCTCCGGGCTATCCATGGGTGGCGTTTCGAATTCCATAGCTAGGGCTTAAGGCCAACCACCACCACCGCAGCGTCGGTACCGACGATGGTCGTTGATTGTGTCAAAACAACTCCTTCGCCAATCTTGGCAGCAAGCGCATCAGCGAGCGGCTTCTGGTCTGCTGCGTAGAAGATAGTAGTGGTAGCGTAGTTTCTGGTTTGTGCATTACCAGTACTGGTAATAACGGCACCCCCTACCCCTTCAAGAAGGGTCTTGGTGGTCGCTGCAGCGCCAGTACGAGTAGTGGTGCCGTTCAGTACACGGACGGTAAGTGGCTTGGCTGCTACAGGTGTGGGGGTGGCTGTAGGTGTTGGTGTTGCGGTGGCAACGGGTGTAGGTGTTGCTGTTGGGGCAACAGTTGGTGAGGGACTGCTAAACTGGGCAGCTACTTCTGCATTACGGTTTACCAAATCAGTAGTTTGACGTTGGGCCCACCAGGCATAACCAAGAAAACCAAGGCCGATGGCGCCGATAATCAAGATAAGCCACCACACCCAGACAGGTGGCGCAGTAATCACAACGGATGGCTCGGGAAACAGCTCCTGGAACTTTGCTTCCTGGCGATTGATCTCTGGAGTACTTGGTTGCTCAGGCTTAGGGCGCTGAACTGGCCGAGGTGAAAGACTGTCGAGTGCCATAATGCTTATAAGCCACTTATAGATGTAGTTGGAACCGCAAGATCTGCGCTCCAGAAGATAATGCGGGAAATGCCAGCATCCTTGAGGGAGGATACCTTATCCTGCAGTGATCGAGCGTCGTCATACCACACAACGTGCGTGGTGCTATTCTCGTCAGTGTAGGTGTAGGTTGGAATGGAGCCTAGACTGTAGCCGCGCGCATCAACGCCTGATGCGTAGACGGGAGCAATTGACAGTGACTTAGCAAGCTCTTCTGCGCGGGTACTACTAAGACCAATACCTCGCCACGAGCCATCGGCTTGCTGGGTCCAGTCATAGCCGTAGTTACCTAGACCGATGGTTAGTTTCTCGGTAGGTACTTTCTGAAGGGCTACTCGCGCATTTTCTAGTACCCACCCCAGCGGTGCTACTGGTCCTGGTTCAGAAGTGCTAGCTCCGTAGTAGTCGTATGCCATCACGTTAATGAAGTCAGCGAGTTGGCCAATACGCTCCCAGTCGAGCGGTGCGTCTTCAGGATTAATACGGGTCTCAACAGTAATACCAAGCTTGAGGCTTTCAGCGTGAAGGCGCTCACTGAGACGCCCGGCAAATGCCGTAAAGAGTACATTCTGGTCGAGTGTAAGAGCTTCATAATCGAGATCAATACCGTCAAATCCGTAGGTCTTAGCGGCGCCTACCAGTGCTTCGATATGCTTTGACTGCGTATCAAGATTAGCGAGGACTGTTGCAAAGAGTGTGGGGTCAGCGGTGACGGTGAGGTGGGTTTCAATGTCTGGGTACTGCGCCTGGATAGCGGTCCACTGCTCCCATGGCGCTTTTGCATCGATGCTAAAACCATCGGCGGCAAGCGTTCCCCAAAATGCATTGACCGAATCGTAGGTGCCAGTTGCTGCATCGCCAAGAACACGCTCGGCGTTCCAGGGAGCAACCCAAGCAGCTACCTTGGTTGACTCACTCGCAGATGCGAGATTGCTAATGAGGGCGGTGTCTGAGCGCTCTCCTATGACCGGGAGTACGGTTCTGTTTTGGGCAATTGGTAGTGTGGTCTGTTGGGGCACCACTTCTTTGCGGATAACCAAAAAGCCAATAGCTAGCAAGAGTGCGGTTTGAGTGGCGAAGAAGAGGTACTGCGGTCTTAGGGCGGCACGCATGCGAGTAAGGAATGGCTTCAGCGAAAATGCAGGTGCCGTACGGCGTACGCGGGGCGCAACAGCAGCACGTACGGGTGCAGGCTTTGCAGTAGTTGCTGTAAAGGTGCGCTGCCTCTTTGCTTCGCGAGGAGGCCGAGGACTTGCGGGCACAATAATAATTGGCGCCGTCATAATCTGCGAGAAGCGGCGCAGTGATCGAGTAAGGCGCGCAGCCTTGGGTGACTGTACTGTTTCTTGAACGGGCTCTACTTCAGGCTCAGAGAAGTGAACCTGGATAGGGCGATTGGTCGGATAATTGGGAAGGCGAATATCTTGCATGCTCCCCCTATCCTACGGGACAGAGACGGAGAGTGCAATGTTTAGAACTTGCGAATGAGGCCCTTTACCTTGCCTTGAATAGTGACACTAGTGACGTATATTGGTGACATGTGCGGATTGGCCGGCTGAAGGCGGATTCTCCCCTCTTCACGATAGAAGCGCTTCAGGGTAACGGTGCTCTGATCGAGCAAGGCAACAACGATATCACCATTCTTTGCCACATTTGTATGCTCAATAATCACGTAATCGCCACTGAGGATGCCATCGCTAATCATGGACTCCCCTTTTACGCGGAGGGCATAGGTTTGTTTACCCAGCATGTCGCGTGGGATATCGATAGTCTCAGGCGCAATGGCGGTTTCGATTGGTTTACCGGCGGCAATGAGGCCAAAGAGCGGTACCCCCACCCACTCGCTCTCAGGAGTATCATGCTTTGTGGGGTGAGTGAGCGTGAGTGAGCGGGCCTGGTTAACCTCTTGCTCCAGATACCCCTTGCTACGGAGTGCTTCAATATGATCCGCTACGGTTGCGATTGAGCTGAGCTTGAAATGAGCAGCGATTTCACGGTAACTGGGAGCAAAGCCGGAACTTTCAAGGAAGTCCTTAATATAGGTGAAGATTTCGGTCTGGCGCTTAGTGAGTGGTTGCATGCGTGAAATCTAGGTGTTGGTCTAGAATCATAGTACCGAACGGACGTTCGGTTTGTCAACATACAAAAGCTTAAGATCCGCTAAACGAACCCAATCCTATATTCCTTTGTGAGGGTTCTAAAAAGCGTATCTCTCGCTTTTGTATTCGCTCACTTCTTAAACAGGGTGAGTTTTGCCACGAGCTCTACGTGATCGGTATATGGGAACATGTCGAGCGGCTGGATGTGCTCAATCTTGTAAGTCGCGCGAAGGGCGGCTACGTCGCGGAAGAAGGTCTCTGGGTTGCAGGACGTGTAGATCAAGGTTTCTGGTCTGATTCCTACCAAGAGTTGGCGGGTTTTCTCTGAGAGACCTGCTCGTGGTGGATCAACAATAATGCAGTCGGGACGACTCTCTTTCAGAAGTGCGGGGGTAATGCGGTCTTCTACTTTACCTTCGTAGATTTCAACATTGTCACGGTTATTTGCGACAATGGTGAGCGCGGCGTCACGGCAGTTTGCTGAGTTTTGTTCAATGGCTACTACCTGCTGGGCGTGTGGCGCAACCCAGCTGGCAATGGTGGCAGAGCCTGCATAGAGATCCCAGACAGTTGTCACTTTCTTTGGAAGAGCAGAGGAAATTGCGCCATAGAGTTCATGAAGAAGCTCACTATTCGTCTGGAAGAAGGCACTTGGTGAGATGGCGTAGCGAATGCCGTTGATTTCTTCCCAGATGTGTTCAGTGCCATGCTGATGCGTGTCAGTAAGGGATTTTTCATTTCCTGGTCGGAAGGTGCTGATCCAGATGCTGGTGCAACCTGCCTCTTTCATAGCAGCCACCCACTCAGGGTGCTTTGTAGCTTGTGCGGTAACCACCAATGAAACGAGGACTTCACCAGTATGCTTGCCCTCGCGGACGAGTAGATGGTAGATGTCCCCTACCCGTGTTCCTGGGTTGTATGGCGTGAGGCCTGTTTGGGTGAGGATACGCGCAGTAATTTCTGCAAGTTGAAATGAACGATCAGACTGCAACATGCAGGAGTTCACAGCGACGTCGGCAGATTTCTCGCCCTTTCCATGGCGACTCACCATGAGTTGAGTTCCTACCTGAACAAATCCGTAGCGAATTTTATTGCGATAATAGAGGGGTTCTGGCCGCTGGCTGTGAATGATCGGTAGAAGTGGTGCAGAGATGTGTTCTTCGGCAAGGCGGTTGGCGAGTGCTTCTTGCTTCGCTGCAACTTGAGCCGTATAAAGAAACTCCTGGAGCGAGCAGCCACCACAAATCGCCGCATGGGGACATGGCGGTGTGGCACGAGCAGACTCAGAGACAGTAATCTTGAGAGGCATAGTTGTATTTTGCAGGAAAATGACTAGTGTTCAATGCAATTAAAGTGAAAGGTACAGAAAATGAGTAGGGTATTAGAAGTTATGACCAACGGAGGATTTCCTCCTGGTCTCAGGATTAATTCGAGAGAGCTTTTTGAAAATGAAGGCAGTCCAGTATTGGCAGACGATCACTGCTATGGCTCTGACGATATCCAAGATAATGATCAGACGTCCATTATTTTTGGTCCTACTGGAGTAGTCGTCGGTATGTATGCGCTCTTTGCGCTTCGTGAACCGGGATTATATGTGATACGACATAGACTTTGTTCTACTGATGAGAAAGTAGCATGTGTACCGCCGATGCACACAGGTTCTTGTTGGACGTTGTCCGAAGTAGAGCTTTGGCTTGCAGG
>JAGVEG010000081.1 GCA_020058355.1 Candidatus Berkelbacteria bacterium | reverse complement strand
TGTCCTCGATTCTTCGGTCATAGACAATTGCACTGCCGCAGAGGGGACAGAATGTTACGGTAACTGGGATACCATTGGCGATTGCCTGAACGGAATCAGCATGAGTAAAGCGTTCAATTGGCACAAGGGTCGGCGAATCAATTGAAGGAATGCCATCCTTACCGGGGCCACCTGAAAGCGCCTGCTCGAGCTTGGGATCAATGTACTACCACGAGGAGTTATTAAACGCGCGGGTGAGCTCACGAGGAAGTTATGGCGCTGAGGAGCTACCAAGGCGAGAGCCAATCTTACTCCCTCCATCGTCTGCGCCGATCGAGATAGTGGTTTGGGTATACAGGTACACGCCAACGAGAAGGGCAAGAAGAATGCCCCCTGCGCTGGCGAGGATGATCAGTGCCCGCTTACGGTGGGGATGATTGTGCATACATGCTGGTTATAAAGTTTTCGCAAAATAAGCGAGGTGCTCCAGGATACACTCATAGAGTCCAGTGTGCCTTTCTCCTGAGTGTTCGGCAAGAAGTTGTTTGAGCCGCTGCGAGGTGTATCAAAATTCCCACTACTAGAATCACAAGTAATTGGATTCTATCAGGAATATGCAGCGCAGCGATCCGGTGTTGCAAGGGATTCACTAGTCTGCTGCCTTCCAGCAGAGCTCCGAGAGGTGGTAGTTGAGGGGAAGAGACTTGATGCTCAACTACTGCAGAGGCGGAAGGAGTGGCCCCTCTATGTGGCAGATCACGATTCAGCCGAAATCGTGCTTCAGTATAATAGGTCTATTGAATCAAGTATATCTGTAATCCGTGAACATACCGGCCAGAATTTAGGCTCCGCAGAGAGCCTGAAAGGAGTTGTGGCATATCCGGGTACCGCTCGCGGGCGAGTGTGTATTGTTGATGAGATGGATGAAATGAGCAAGTTCCAGGATGGTGACATCATAGTCTCTATCGCCACCAATCCTAATCTTGTGCCGGTGATGAAGAAAAGTGCAGCAATTGTTACTGATGAAGGCGGTATTATGTGTCATGCCGCCATTGTCTCACGTGAGCTTAGAATCCCTTGCGTTATTGGTACTAAAGTTGCTACCAAAATTCTAAAGGACGGAGATATCGTTGAGGTAAATGCACACGCAGGCACGGTACATTTGGTGGAGCGCGCAACTAGTTAAGAAAGTTTTCTCGCTAGAATGTGACTTGCTGGTCTGAGCGCGTAAGTGGATCAGTTCTTGTGCTAATTACCTGCACTATTCAATAAATGTACCACCTAGTTTCCGAGGGCAGCCATGCTGGTAGCAAAAAATATGTCTATACCCACTTCTCTTCCGAATACAAGGAGAAGTGGGTATACCAGCTGAAGTAGTAGGGAGTAATATGAGAGCTGCTTAATCATGGTGCGCTTCAACAATAAAACTCTTGAGTATTGCTATGAACGATTCCGCAGGATTCCAAAAAAGTAATGGATCCGAGGACTAGTGAATAGCGAGACTCAAGAGTTTGGCGGAAGGGGAGGGATTCGAACTCTCGGGACTTTCGTCCGACGGTTTTCAAGACCGTTGCAATAGACCACTCTGCCACCCTTCCAGGTGCCTGCAAGAATACTAGCAGATCATTCCAACCATTCAAAGGGTTTCTTGTGAGGTAAGGGTGTCGTTAATACACAGTGGCTCAGGGGCACTCTCGCCGCGGGTTGCACGCTCATTCTCATATACTTGGGTGGCACCAAAATCAGCAGCCAACTTCCAGGGGTACTCGGCAATCATCTCGCGCTCTCCAGGTGTAATCTGTGGATACTCAAGTGGTGTAACAATTGCCCAGCGTACAGGGTCACCCCAGGTTTTTATACAAAGTACATTACCGCGGATACTGACAATATTCATATTTGGGGCATGGAGTCGTACTGCTGCATGCGTGCCATCATGCCAGGTGAGCACTGTTCCCGCAGGATCTTGCTGTGCAACATAGTAAGCGGCAAGGTCATTTCCTACCTCTTTTGTGCGCCAGCCGTATCCCTCACTGAGACTAAAAGCAGCTGACTGATAAAGAATAATACCGGTTGTAGCTGACCAGAAAAAGAGTCCGCCATAGCGTGAAAAGAAACGACCTAGTTCGTCAATGAAGAGTGCAATACTGATAGCAAGTGGCACATAGATAGGAAGAATATACTGGGGCACCTGGGGGAGGACGGCTGAGAATGCAAAGTAGGTGCCAACTGACCAGGTGGCGAGAAGAGCGCTTAAGCGATTGCGCTTGAGGACAGCATAACCAGTAAGTGAGAGAGGCCATATGAGGTGCATCAGTGGGTAGTGCTGACCATCGCGGAGATAGAACTTTCGCTGCCGCCATGCGTCAGTAATAATGCTTGAGTTCTCAGATGCCCCCATCATATCGCTGCTCTGCTCACTGAAGAATCCAATCATACTGCTTCCAAAGATGCGGTACACAGCAATGTCATAAAGGTAGAGGATGAGTGCGCCGAAGAGTATGGCAAGAGGTAGGGGTGATAGGATTGCTTTCTTCAGGACTTTTTCCTTCGGAAACAGTATGGCTGAAGCAGCCACGTAGGCGACAATAATGGCAGTAGCAACAGGGAGGGCGGGGAGTTTTGTCCAGGCACCAAATCCCCAGGCAAGGAAGAGAAGAATTGTAGACCACTTCTTTGGTAGGTGTCCTTCAAGAAAGAGGTACGACGTGATCACCATAGTGGCCACGCCAAGTAAGAGCGTACCTTCGCGGACGGCAATGTTACTATAGATCGCCACAAGTGGTGTGGTTGCAAGGAGGAGTTGTGCAACGAGCGAAGCACGATAGCTGGCTCCTACTTTGCGGAGAAAGAAAAATACCAGTAGCTGGGCCGCAACGTACATTGCTGTACTGGCAGCACGGAAGACCTCAAGGGAGGGTCCAAAAAGTGCACCGAAGAAGCCGGCAATGATCATCCAGCTTGGAGGATAGAGCTTTACGCCGTTGCTGAGCTCTGCAAAGTTCTGCTTGTGCTCTTGAAGGCTAATTGAGAACGGCTCACTGAATAGTATGCTGGTTGCATTGGCAGCACCAAGGTGAAAGCCTTCATCAAACGAAACGATTGATTGTGGTTGGTGGGTAACAGCAAGAATAATCCCAGAAAGGAATGCAAGTACAAAGGGTAGGGCTCCTTTGAGGGAAAGGCGGTTTGCTAAACGGTGCGCCATGGTTTTCGCCTGGCAAGATCATGTGTGCCATAGAGGTCTTCCTTGACGGTTTTCATGACATTAACAGTAGTTCCTGGATCATCGGTCCAGGTGACGGGAATCTGAGCAATCCGGTAACCAAGTTTTTCGGCAATAACATAGAGTTCTGCATCAAAAAACCAGTTGCGGTTGGTGGTAAGTGGAAGCAGTTTCAGGGCAGCCTGCTTGGTGATTGCTTTAAAGCCACACTGAAAGTCAGTGATTTTTGAGCCGAAGACCGTGCGAAGGATAGCGATGAATCCACGCGAAGTGATTTCTCGCTTAAGTGGGCGGTTGATAACCCGTGCTCCCTTGGCGATGCGCGTTCCTAGCGTAAGATCAGCCCCCTTATCAAGTGCGGCGAGTGAGGGAGTAATAGCAGAGAGATCAGTTGAAAGATCAAGGTCCATGTACAGTGAGTAGTCAAATGACTCCTCAAGCCAAACGGTGTGGAGTAGGCGCCCACGACCTTTTTGATCCATACGATAGTGGCGGACAACTCCCTTAAATTCCTTTTCGAGTTGGCGTGCAATCTCAGGTGTTTGATCAGTTGAGGCGTTGTCACCAATAAGAATAGTCCACGAATACTGTATGCCAAGGTTTTCGGTGCACCATGCAAAAAGCGTACGCACGGTACCGGCAAGCTGAACCTCTTCGTTGTAGACGGGAAGGACAAAAAGAACAGATTTCATACCTTCTACCGTAGCGTGTGTAGCATAAGGAGACAATGCTTTGATCTGGAGGAATTTTTTTCGGTGCGTAGCGAATCATTATCCGCTAGGGTGTCTGTATGACTCATACCATGCGTTTTTGTAAGTTCCTTGTACTCGGTGCTCTTATTGGTATTCCACTTGGCACTGCATATATTACTAAAGACCCCTTTGCTATCAGTTGGGTAACGGTGTTTTCGCAGCTCATTATCTGGGTTGTTGCGGTACTTGTGCTCTTCCGTCAGGTGCCCCTTTCTTTTCCTCGGCAGGTAAGTTCGCGGTGGATGGCGGCACTCTTTCTTGGTGCGATGATCTGGGCCTTTGTCTGGACAGATCCGCTCAGCCAAGGTATTGGGCATATGATCAGTCGAACCATGCAGCCACTATTGGTTGGCTACGCTGTGTATCTGTTGGCACGAGCCCGTGTTATTACAAAGGCGGATATTCTGGTGGTGAGCAGCGTTAGTCTTGCGCTGACGATCGGGGCGATAGCTCTTCAAGTTGCTGGTGTGGTTCGTTCTGAGGATGTAGCGCGTCCAACGGGGTGGCATTTGTACCCAAACACCGCGGCACATGCCGTGGTGCTACTTCTTGTTTTGGGTGTTGCATACTGCCTAACACATCGGTGGACAAAAAAGATCTGGCTCTTGGTGGGTCTTTTGGCTTTGGGGGGTGTGGCTGTATTGTTTACCCTCTCCTATAACGCAAGTATTGCGCTCTGGGTGGCGCTTGGGGTTGGGGGGTTACTGGTGGTGGCAAAGCGGTATCGTCTGTGGGTTGGACTTGGGATTATACTCCCCTTTCTCCTTATTGCTGGTGTGGGACCATATCTACCAAAATGGGAAACCACTATTGAGAGCAGTATCCCTACCCGTCGTGAGTACTGGGTAGTGGCGTCGAAAATCTTCCAAGAGCGGCCGTTCACTGGTCTTGGCTTAAAGGGGTGGGAGAAGCAGTATCCAAGCTTTATTGAGCGACTGACCCCAAATCCACGGCCACTGAACTGGGGCTCGCCTCAGCCACACAATATGGTGTGGGATACATTAATGAAGGGGGGTATCCCAACGCTTATTGGGGTTTCCGCATTTCTCCTCTACCCGCTGAATATCGGGAGACGTCTCTGGAAATCAGGTGAGTGGTTTGGACTCGGCTTAATCCTTCTTGGGGTTAGTCAACTTACTTTCGGCCTGGTTGATGACCCGATTTGGGGCGATGATGTAATTGCCCAGCTCTGGTACCTATATGCTATCGGTGCTGCTCTTCTTGAGCGGCAAGTGAACGGCGAGAAATAATACTGACGATAAGTGCGGCGGAGAGACTAGCTATGACAATGAGCATACCGGTATAAAGTGACCAGTTCTGCCTCAGATTCTCGGTTACAAATGACTGGGTTTTTTGTGGAGGAATAACATTGGCCGAGGTGGGCGGGGTGGGTGTGGGGACGGCATCAGTACTTGAAATCAGCACGGCACTGCCACCTTTGGCAATCGACAGTTCAAGCTCAACGGACTCGAGCTTTGGAGAAAGGGTGCGTTCTTTTTGTGCCTGAAGACTAAGGGTATAAAATCCAGCCTTTATTCCCTGTGGAAGCGGTAGTTCCCAGGTTCCAGCCTCGCTCACCGTTGTTTTGAGCTCACCGAGTGACGGTGTGCTTGCAATGGTGAGCGTAAACCCGGCAGGGCCAGTACCTGAAATCTGCAAGCCGGAGAGGGTTCCTGCCTGTAGATCGGTACTAAACTCCTTTAGTTTGGTAATGCGGGCGAGGGTTGGTGCGCCAAGCGCAGTATCAATAACAGGATCGGGCTCGCGTACAGAAATAGTATAGTGAGTGGTTGGTCCCCATCCGTCAGCGTTTTTTGCCCGGATGTGGAAATAATGAGTACCAAGGCTCAGTCCTTCGAACTTTGCCGAAGAGCTAGGGGATTGCTCCTTGGTGGGAACTGTTCCCTCACTCTTATCAAAGGCGGTCGCGATTGCGGTTACGCCACCGGGAAGTGTCCATGACAGTTCTGCAGTTGAAGTGGGATGCGCAGCCTTCTGATCGGGGTGAGTGCTTGATGAAACCGTAATTGCACCGGGAACAACGGGCTGGCGCTCGCCAGTAATGGTAGTACTACCACTATTTGTACCAACAACCGCCCCTGCTTTTGCGAGACGCACATCACTGACGGAAACCGTTCCTGTTCCTTCCCCGGTTACCTTAACGGTAATGGTGGCAACCCGCAGTGAGCTTGTGGCGGAGGTAATACCCACAAACTGACCACTGGCCTTCGGGGCTTTGTCGGGCAGCCAGGTTGCTGAACCGGGGGTTACGCTCGTGATACTAATAGGACCACTTGCTGAAATGGTTCCCTGAAGACTGTCAAAGGTGGTTCCGCTAGCGGTAACGGTAAGGGTGATGCTCTGACCAACGGTCTTCTTGCCACCTCCACTCACGCTAATACCAGCGGCATGTGCGGCAAACGGAGTAAGGCTTGCGAGAATGATCAGACCGGTGCGAATAAGGGTGTGGTAGTGCATAGGTGGTCGTTACTTGCCCCATTTCTCTGCTAGAAGCGAGAGATCGAGAATATCTACTACATTATCTGCCTCAGGATTGAGGTTGGCAAACTGGTTCTCTGGGTCGGTTTGCTGCCATGAACTGGCAACGATCGAGAGGTCGGAAATATCTACTCGGCCATCACCATTGGCGTCTGCTTGCTTCCGGCGGGTAACCTGGATGAGCTTTTCGTTTACCAAGGTGCCATCGGACTTCTTAAACTGGATGGCGTAGGTGTTCTTCCCTTCCGGAATGTTGTCGATGGTTATCTCCCACGAAAGTTTGCCGATGTCACCCGCATTGCGCGATCCCTCACTCGCTCTTACGCCTTGCGATTTAAACCCGGTGAGGGCGACTTTTGTGCCGTAGGTGGTAAGGGTGTAGGGGGTGGTATCGTTTTTTGTCAGGTCTTCTGGTGGAACTGGAGGAGGGTTGATCGCACTTTTTGCCCGGTTGTACAGAGTGATGAAGAGCTGGTTACCGCTAAAGGTTGGCGTGTAGCGGTAGAATGCGTAGCTGAGACTATTCTCAAGGGTGAGACACTCACCTTGAATGACCTGGTTCTTCCATGTACTTCCACACGACATGTCGGGAAGGAGGGTGGGGTTGGCAGTCCAGCGCTTAAGGCCAGCGATCATTTCAACAATTTGCTGGCCAATGCCGCCATACCAGATTGCACGCTGGCGATTATATTCAGGATCGCAGTTGTTGCCGTTCTTGACGCAGTCATTCATGCGATCGTTGTAGCCGTAGCCGGCTAGCCATCCCATGGTAATAGTGCGGCTGAGAATATCTCCTTTATACGTACCGGTAATGGCACCACTTTCTTTATCAAGGGTGGCTACGGCGATGAGGGGGTTCATGCTACCAGGGTTGGCTGGGTTTCGTGTTGGCTGACTGGTTCGAGACCACTCAACAATAAGCTGGGCGACCGTTTTGTCGTGGTAGACCTCAAGAGGTGCGCCGTTAGTGGGGAGCCACTCCTGCTTGACCACTATTGTCTCCCATTGGGCTTTTCCAACGGGGTAGAGCACCTCGTACTCAGGGAGGATAACGTAGTCTGCTAGCTGAGAACCTTGTGCCTTAAAGTAGGCATTAATCTGGTCTGCAGTCACTCCGTTGTCCATGAACTCCGTTTCAGGGAGAATGCTTGTTTTGCTGAACACAAATGCCTGGGCTACTGCCGTTATCGGCAAGACCAGAGAGAGAAAAACAGAGCAGAGAAGACGAAGGGGTGTTTTCACCCTTTTAGTATATCAGGATCGGGCCTTTTTGTGGGCAGCTGCGCGGTACACGGCGGCTGTTTCGCGGGCACATTGCTCCCAACTAAAGGTCTGACTTTTGCTTATGGCCTTTTTGGCGTAGTCAGTACGAAGTTTTGTATTTGTGCAGATAGCATTGAGTGCGTTCACCCAGGCAGCTTGATCATGGGGATCAAGGAGGATACCGGCATCACCAACTACTTCAGGGAGCGACGAGGCATTGGATGAAACAACAGGTGTGCCACACGCCATTGCCTCAAGTGGTGGAAGACCAAAACCCTCGTAGTAGCTAGGGAAACAGAACGCAAGCGCACCAGCCATAACAGCAGGAAGGTCCTCTTGCTCAACATAGCCAGTTGAGTGGACGTATTCTTTCAGGTTGAGCCGCTCCAAGGTGTTCTGTAACTCGTCAGTACGCCAGCCAGACTTACCGGTAAGTACCAGGTGGGGTGTGTGCTCGCCGAGTTCAGTTCGTAGGCGTGCGTAGACTTCAAGAAGGAATGAGAGGTTCTTGCGTGGTTCAAGCGTGCACACTGAAAGTAGGTACGACTCAGGGAGCTTGTAGGTGGCTCGTGCTCCAGCGATGCGATCTGGTGTCTGGGGGCAGAAGGTGTGGTCGGCGGCCAGCTTGGTAATCATAATTTCCTTCAGCGGAGTGCCAATAATTTCGTGAATATCTTGAGCGGCATGCGATGAAATAGTGATAATTTTTTTGGCAAACCGAGAGCTCCAAGGAATAAGTGTGGCAAAGTAAAAGCGCGATGCCTTCCCAAGGTTGCCCGGGAAGCGGTTGGGGATAAGGTCATTGATGGTAAGAACTACCGGCGCTGAGGCGACTGGTGGGCAGCAGAATGACGGTTGATGAATAACATCAGGTCGTACTTTGCGAGCGGCGAGCGGAAAGCCGACAAAGTCCCAGAGAAGGCGCTCAAGCGTTGAGAGGTGATTGGTGCCTTTCGTGCGATAAATCGGAATGATCTCAATATCTGGTGCAACGAGTGGGATGGCGGCGATAAGGTTAGCGGCAACTACCCCAATACCCGTTTTTTGACCTTGAGCAGTTTGAG
>JAGVEG010000071.1 GCA_020058355.1 Candidatus Berkelbacteria bacterium | reverse complement strand
CGCTGCGCAAGTTCTGGCGCCTTAAGGAACTTGCGGGAATCAAGACCTTCTAGTTTTTACCCCCGTCATCGACGGGGGTTTCTTTTTTTCTCCAAAAAACTAGAACATGCGGAATCTTATGGACAGCGAGCGTTTACGGCTACTTCGTCTCAATGGTCAGCGTGAATGAATCATTAACGCTTAATGCTTCCAATACCAAGGCGCGGAAGGTCGCGAACAAGCGAAGCTTGGGCTGGACCGATGTCACGCGTTTTAAGTCGTGGTTCTTTACTTAGAAATAGAGAAAGGAGGGGCATTAATACTCCCTCCTTTTTAGTCGCTTCACATTTGACTGTACGGGAGTTTTTCGAGAACTTGTTCCCCTAGACCAAGCGTGTCAAGGAGCTGATCAATTGCTTGATTGGTTTTGTTGGTGCCAGGGAGTATCTCAACGTGATTACCAAAAGAAATAACATCGTTAAAGTTCTCTTCATCTTCGTTCGTTGAACTTAGTCGAGTAACATTCTCGTCAATATGTAGAGCGGTGCCATCCGCTAGCAGGTAAGAAGTACGGTTTTTACTAATGCTAAACGCAGGCTCCCCATAGAGGCGTTTGAGTTCAGTATATGTCCCATCGGTAATTGGGCGAGTTAATGTACTACGCACTTGGTAGGGGGTAGGCTTCGTGCCGAGCTCTCCCTTATAAGTAAGGGTGCGTTCACGACCTTCGGTTCGAATTCTCAGAAGTTCGGATGACTGAGGATTCGGCACGTAATAGTCGTCATACTGCTTTCCGGTGTAGGTAAGTAGCGCACTGCTGTTCTGTAGCTTTTCTACCAGGGATGCAGGGTCAATAGTTAGTCGAAGCTTTAACTGGCGCTGCTCTTCTCCGATCTGTTCACGAGTCGGGTTGTAGTCATTCTTGATTACCAGATCAGCGTTAGGCTTGGTAGTTTCAACATGTGCTTGGTGTTCGGGCTCTACTTTCTGTGCAAAATAGGCAATGGTGTCTGACATGCTCACACCGCGGTGTATCTCATCGCGACCAATGCGGCGCATGAGTCGGCCGTGCGGGTCGGTATCAACAAAGATCTTGAGGTCTCCGCTATCAGTCATCTCTTTGTTAAGGGCAAAAAGTCCCTCGACAATCACAACTTTCCGTGAGGCAAGTTCTCTGGTGCCAGTGCGAGTGCCGGTCTTGAAGTCGTAGGTAGGTACCTGAGCCGTTCCGCCAGTGCGCAGGGTCGCGATATGCTCATGTGCAAGCGCTAAATCAACAGCTTCAGGTTGGTCCCAACTAAGTACATTGCCATGTGCTGCTTGCTCTTTCATAAAGGCAGCACCCTTGTAGTAATCGTCAAGCGAAAGGGTTATCACTTCATCTGGAAAGCGACGTGCAAGCTCCTTTGAGACGGCCTCGGTTTTTCCTGATCCTGAGCCACCTGCTACAAAGACGATAACGGATTCAAGCTTTTCACTCATGAGTTGGCGAATCCGCTCCTCTGCAGCATCAACACCTTCAGCGAGTTCGCTGTAGGTTTCTTGTGAGGAGTGAGTGGGTAGTTTTTCTGGATTACCTTTCTGGGCAAGGGACTGATTTTTGTAGTTCTTGTCCTTGGTAACGTCATTGCCGAACCAGTCAGGAGATGTAAAGCCCTCGGCTGCCTGCTCGTCAGGAAACTCTACTTCAACGGTATACAGTCCTTCAAGGGTGCCTGAATAGATATCAAGTTCTGCCGTAACGTCGCCAGGAAGAGGAATCTCATAGCGTTGCTTAGTTACGGTGCCCTCGTTGGCATAGCTAAGGAGTGCAGTGTAGACCTCTGCAGAGATGGGGGCTTCACGCTCAGAGCGACTCATTCCTGAGCCACCCTTCTCAGTAATATAGCAGGCAGTGTTTTTTTGGCGTATACGAACCTCCTTGCCACTTGGTGCAATGAGCAGGTATGACTGTGAGATGGTCTTTGGTGTGATACCCTCTAGGTCAGGAAGGGTTTGTACGGTGTATTTCTTTTCGATTTCTTTTGGTACTTCTTTCACTTCGCCGGTCTCAGTATCCATCTCATCTCGAGGAACTTCTTCCTTGGTGAGGTCGGCAATAATTGAATACGTTAACGCGTCAATCGCAAGCGGTTCCCCTTGAGGACGTCCAAGAAAATGATGGTCACCGGATTTTTCTACGACGGGGAACTTGCGTTTCGACGTGAGACGCTCCACTCCTCCTGCTATTTCTGCTGGGCGCTGTTTTTCAGACATAGTGTCGCACTAGTAATTATTAATGTACTTAGTGTAACCCGTGAATAGTGGGGTGGCTATTTCTGTCAGGAGAATGTGATAGTCCCGAGTAGGTGCCTGCAGGGAGAGGTGTCATGCGATAAGCTCATCAGAGACAACTGCCCCATATATCGCGTAAGGTGCACCGGTGCGGGCGGCCCAGGCTGAATCGCCATAGGAGTAATGCCAGAACTCGTGAGGATAGTTAGCTACACTAACGAGCTTCGCTCAAAGTTGCTAAAGCCGTGATGTTCCATGCTGGCGCACAGAAGTTGCCGTACTGCTTGCTGTTCCTTACTCACCTTGGTTGAGTTCGTGGCTGCTAAGGACCAGTCTTCGAGTGGGGTGACCAGATCAAGGAATTCGCCCTGTGACCCAAGAAGATAAACATCCACCGCACCACCGGTGCTGTGTCCGGGAGGGCAGGGTTGGTTGTAGGGCGCGTGAAAACGGTTCACTTCACGATGAAGAATATGTAGTGGCCAGGTTGGATGGAGTGCTGCCAACTCGTCACGGTAGGCTTCCCAGTTCTTCTGCTGGTGTGCGAGGCTGCGATAGCCGCGCCGGATTGAGAGCTGGTACTGCCCAGGAAGATCAGCGGCAACCACTACTAGCTTCTCGGCTACAGTTTTCCTGACCAGTGGAATAACTCCTTCACGAACATGAAGAATACCACTGAAATCCCTCACATCAACCAATGGTTCATGATTGTCATGAATCTGAATTTTATTGAGGACGGTGAGTGACTCAGGAGAGGGAGAGGACATATGTTGCTATCTCTTAGGAGAATCACTTACACACCATATACGATACGATCACTTTCGCTAATCGAGTACTCAAGATCATCGGGGGTAGTAGGTACTGGGGATGCCTTTATATGGGAGATAAACTGTTCAAGTCGCTCTAGCTGGGTGCGTACGTGAATCTCTATCTTCTGAGTGTTTGGTGGGGTCTGCATCATTACACTAGTATATCTTACTGATGCAACCCCTATCCAACAGGTTCAAACTATGGTAAACACAGTAAGTACTATCGGGAGGGCCGGTTTTTTCTCGTCTTCTCTTTTCTCGTAATTATTTTTGTATGCCAGCACTTCGCAATATTGCTATTATCGCCCACGTAGACCATGGAAAAACTACTCTTGTAGACGGCTTGCTGAAGCAGGCTGGTACCTTCCGTGAGAACGAAGCAGCCATGTCTCAGGAGCTCATCATGGACTCCAATGATCAGGAGCGTGAGCGTGGTATTACTATTCTAGCGAAGACCACCGCGGTAACCTATAAGGATACGCGCATTACCATTATTGATACCCCTGGCCACGCTGATTTTGGTGGTGAGGTAGAGCGCACACTTGGCATGGCCGAGGGTGTGGTTTTGGTGGTAGATGCCCAAGAAGGTCCTATGCCACAGACGAAGTTCGTACTGCGTAAGGCACTCGGTCTTGGTCTTAAGGTAATCTTGGTTATCAACAAGATTGACAAAAAGGCTTCACGTATTCCTGAGGTGCTCAGCAAGACTCATGACCTTTTCTTGGACCTTGCTACCGATATGGACCAGCTTGAGTTCCCAGTAATTTACGCGATTGGCCGTGAAGGTAAGGCATGGGCAGAATTGCCAGCCGACCCAACCGAAGAGGCAACACTCGAGCCACTCTTTGAGGCAATTCTCAAGTACATTCCAGCGCCATCCATCGCTGAAGGATCCCTCCAGATGATGGTGAGTAACCTTGAGGCTGATGCCTACCAGGGTAAACTGGTTGTTGGTCGTATTTCTCGTGGTTCAATCAAGTCTGGTCAGACCATTTCCCTGATGGGAGAAGACGGTACGGTGCAGGCAAAGGTAGAGCGTGTCTACGTTACCCAAGGTCTGAAGCGCACCGAAGTAGAGAGTGCCTCGTCCGGCGAGGTAGTTATCTTGAGTGGTGTGAAGGCAGCTAAAATTGGTGACACTATCGCTGAAAACGGTGCAGCCGCTGAGGCGCTGCCACGTATTAAGGTAGAAGAGCCAACACTTTCTATGCAGTTTGGCGCCAACACCAGTCCATTGGCTGGACGTGAAGGAAAGTATGTAACAAGTCGTCAGATTCTTGACCGCATTACTCGTGAGCTTGAAACCAATGTTTCAATGAAGTTCTCACACGGTGAACAGGGTGAGTACATCCTTGCCGGTCGTGGTGAGCTGCACCTTGCCGTATTTATTGAAACGCTCCGCCGTGAAGGTTACGAGCTTGAGGTTGGTAAGCCACAGGTGGTAACCCGTGAAATTGATGGTCATGAGCACGAGCCTCTTGAAGAATTGATTGTTACGGTTCCTCAAGATTATGTCGGTGCTGTTACTGGTGAGATCGGACGTCGCCGCGGGCTCTTGCTCCAGCAGTCAGAATTGTCTGATGGTTCTTCAGAATTGCTATTCAATATTACAACGCGTGGTCTGATTGGTCTGCGCAGCACCATGCTTACCCTGAGCCGCGGTACTGCTACCATGAACAGCACGTTTATGCGCTGGGAGCCGAAGGGTCTGCCGATTCCTAAGATCCGCAACGGAGCACTGATTGCTTCTGAGGGTGGTAAGACTACAACTCACGGTCTTGAGAACGCCCAGGCACGTGGTATTCTCTTCGTTCATCCCGGTACCGAGGTATATGAAGGTATGATCGTTGGTCTGAATGGCCGCGATGATGATTTGGAAGTAAACGTTTGCCGCGAGAAAAAGCTGACAAACGTTCGTTCAAACGCTGAAATCAGTGACGGATTTACTCCAGCTACTATTCTTTCTCTGGAGCAGTCACTCGACTTCCTTGAGGACGATGAGTTGCTTGAGGTAACACCAATTTCTCTTCGCCTGCGTAAGATGATTCTTAATCTGAACGAGCGTCAGAAGACCAAGCGTCGCGGATAGCTTGCTGGGTGGGGGAGGGGTTGGGCGGAGACAGTAAAACACCGTGGTCATTATGACCACGGTGTTTTTGAGGTACGCGCTGAATTTACTTCGGCAAATTGAAACGTTCTTGTCTTTGCTTACCATTTTCTTCTAGCATAATGACAAGGATATACCCATACTTGAATACTCCAAATATACGGCCCTTGCCAAGGTGAGTGGGATCTTTCCCAGGTAGAACAATAAAATTTCTATTCCATATGTCGGTGATCAGGGTTGCCGCCACCGATCCGTCTTTATCCAATACACTTTCTTTGTGTATTACGGCTACATCCACGTCGCCATATAACAGACTTTCAGTAGAGATTTTCATACTCACGACCCCTACAGTACCTGGCTTCCCTGGTTCAGCCTGTTTGAGGTAGAATGTCTCAACCGACTTACCAAGCAGGAAGGTCACCTCTGCTTCTTGACCGTCCTTACAGACGGCAAAATTCGTGGGTCTCGCGCTTGGAGCAATCTGCAACTGCACCCAAAACCCGTTCTCACGAGTCAGCTCGTTGGTTCTTCGCCAGAACCAACCATTCTTTGTCTGGATTAACGAAAAAAGATTGTATTTGTCACCAGTAAGGAGATGTGTTTTCTTAAGTGTCCAGGTGATTTTACCTGGCTCGCTTACGAGCCTCTGCGAGTGTGCTGGGGTGGAGGCGAGCAGGGCGGCCAATACCGCAAAAAGTAGAGTTTTCATAGTTTTTGTTTTTCCTTTACCAGATCAACTGGTAAATTCTCTATACCATAGATCGCAGATCTGTACAAGGTACCACTTGCTTTTTCCTAGGTACCTTGCTATACAAGGTACTATATGGAACAACCACTCGATCCTTACTTACAGCGAACCCTTACGCAGATGCGGCGGGGTACGCTTGAGCTTGCCGTGCTTTTGGCGATCGCTCGCCAGCAGGAGGCCTATGCCTCAGATATTGTCACTGAGCTTGAGCGGGCAAATCAGCTCATCGTGGAGGGGACGCTCTACCCGCTCCTCGCAAGGCTTCGAGAAGAAGCCTTGGTCAGCTATCGCTGGGAGGAGTCAGCCTCCGGACCACCGCGCAAGTACTATCAGCTTACGGACCGGGGTAAGCATGCACTTTCAGCCCTGCAAACAAGTTGGCACGAAACCATCACCTCACTCACTCAATTGGCTGCTAAGTAACCGCCATGCAAACTACTACCACCATCTCACTCAATAAACAGGCATTCACCCTCGAAGAACCAGCCTACGCACTCCTCAAGGACTACCTGCATGACCTTAAGGCAGCGTTTGCCCATACGCCTGCTCGGGACGAAATTATTCAAGATCTCGAAGAGCGCATCGCTGAGCTCCTACGCGTTGTTGCGCCCACTGCTGAATCAGTGGTGACCACCGAAGAGTTGCAGCCCATTCTCAAAAAGATGGGGACGCCTGCAGAGCTTGCTGAAGAAACCGGGGCTCCCAAGACCGAAAAGGCAAGCCCACAGCCGGAACAGACGCAAGTGCGCCGTCTATACCGCGATACTGAGCACGGCATGGCTGGTGGCGTAGCAGCAGGACTTGGTGCCTACTTTGGACTCGATCCCATTTGGTTCCGCCTGGGGTTTGTTGCCCTCGGCCTTGGGGCGGGGAGTGGTTTCTTGCTCTACTTTGTGATGTGGGTATTGCTTCCTGAGGCCACTACGCCTGAGCAAAAGCGTGAGCTCTTCGGGCGTCCTGTAACTGCTCAGCAGATTGTTGATGAGGTAACCCAGCGGGCACAGGCGTTTCAAAAAGAAGTAACGAGTCCAGAGTTTCAGGAAAAAGTAAGTACTGAGGCACGTCAGGCGAGCACTTGGCTGAAGGGCTTCCTGCAAGGAATTACCCCTGGAGTACAGCGGGTTATTGTCGGAATCCTGAGTATCATCGGATGTGTCATTGCGGTTTCTCTGGCACTCACCATCGGAAGCCTGATCATTGCACTGATTGCTCTACTGCTCACCAATGAGCTAACTATTGGTGGCTTTGTGTACCACAACTTTCCACAAACCTTCACACAACACCTGCTTGTTCTCGTGGCCTTTGGTGCGATTGTAACACCGATTGGTTTGCTCCTTGCATGGGTGATTGGGCTTTTACGACGTCAGCCGCTACGTGGCGGTGCAGTTGCCTCGTTTCTCGCGCTCTGGGTGCTGCTGGGCATTGCTACGTCATTTATGGTGAGTATCGTGCGCCCTACTGAGAGTGGCATGATCAGCGACCAGGCCTACAGTCAGCAGCTTGGTGCTTTTCGCACCATTGAGACAAAGGGTAATGTACACCTCACCGTACGTGTTGTGCCAAACATGCCAGCGAGAATTACCATTAACGGTATGAGTGACGAGGCAGCTCGCGATGCGATCCGTGAAGAAGCCGACACGCTCGTGGTGCAAAGTCGGAGTTTCTCACCACTTTGTTGGAACTGTCAGCAGGTTCGCGGAATCTTGCAGGTGCCCAGTCTTGAGGAAGTTACCCTTCATGATGTCGGGTATATCAGCCTGGAGGGAGAAGTACTCCAACGGCTTACTATTACCACTGCTGATGCTTCACGATTCACCGCAGATCGTAAGTTAACTCAGGTCACTCTTTCTGCAAGCGATGCCAGCGAAGTAACTCTTGCCGAGGTTGACCAGCTTGACGCATCTGTCCATGACGCCGCTCGCGTTAAGGCCTTTGTTACCACGGTTCGAGGAACTGTTACTGATGCTGCCCGCCTCCAGATTCCTGAAGGAGCAAGTAGCTCAGTGACTACTGAGGACGCGGGGCGGGTGAGTCGGTTTGCGCTATAAAAAATGAACCCCCGATCTCGGGGGTTCTTGTTAGCCTCTCGTTGCGCGTAGCAGGTAAGAGTTTCCTTGGGTGCTGAGCACTTCAACATGTAGATGTGCGTTTCGCAGAAGCTCAAGATGTCTTTCAAGAGGTAGAAAGTTAGTAACCTCATCGCGCAGGTGTTTGATGAGTGCTACCTTTGCTTCCTGTTCTGCGGGGAGAACTTCAAGATTCTCAACGATCTCAATAAGCTCTCGGGCGTTGCGATGCGACTGCTCTTCGCTACCGATATGGGCGGCATCAAGGTGCATAAAGCAGCCACCACGGTCTAGTGAGGTGCGGATAAAAAGGTAGGAAGATTCCAGCTCCTCGGGGAGGTCATGGAAAACATAGCGTGATACAATGCAGTGCTGTCGTTTCATACTGGTGTGCCACGAGTCCTCTGCGCCGGAAATCACAAGGCGCCGATCTTTTTTGATGTAGCTCCGCATGGCTGCAGATGGCTCGTAGGCGACATAGCGTTTAATGGCCGGGTGCATGGTGAGAAGGGTGTGAGCAAGTGAGCCGTCGCCAGCGCCAATCTCAGCAACTTCTGCACCATCTAGTGCTCCATTGATGAATGGTTCTGCCTCGCGAACGAGCTGCTTACTGAGCTCATCTTTTGTGGTTAAGAGGGCGCTAAGCCGCACATAGATATGTGCGGCTGCAGTTTCATAGACTTTATCCAGCATCAGCGAGTACCTCTCGAAGGAGGTTTGCAGCCGTAGCTGCAAACCGAACGTTGCGTAGTCGATCCTTGCGGATGGCAAAAAGAATAAACCACAGCCAGAAGGCAGTGCCACCACTCGACCAAAGGTAGTAGAGTGGACCCTCACGCTCTTCAAGGAATGTGATTGCCTCGTGAAGCGTTCCGAGCTGGCCACCAATAACAATAGTGGCTTCAGCATCACACATGAGTGAGATATTGCGCCCTTTAACGCCACGCCCCGTATACACGGTTGGTAGTGTGCCTCGATCACCCATGCCATAGCGCAGGTGATCAGCCGCGTCGGTGCCGGGTGAGTAGCCGAGCACCGCACCCCCGACATCAAGCGAACCCTGGGTAGCGGCTCCTGGTGTACCGCCGCAGGCACCAGTAAGCATCTGGTGCCCGCAGCGGCCAAGTTCCTGTCCAAGATAGTATGCGGATTTATGTACCTTCCGCGCAGAACCAATTACGGCAATTTTCATCTAACTGTTACCTTTCCGTTCTCAATCACAAACCGGGTGGTGCCCGATTCTTTGGTTGTTATCACCATACCACCGCGCTTGGCGTAGAAGTGGTAGTTATCGTTTGCATTGGGGTCAGCATCACTAATTACGGTGATTGCTGGCCTGAGGTGGTTGAACACCCGCTCTGAAACGCGTCCCTGAATCTGGCCATGGTTTGGTGCCTGAAACAGGCTGACGTTTTGCGGAAGAAGCCCTTGGTTAAGTAACTCCTCCCAGTCGTCGGTTTCAAGATCGGTACCAAAGAGTAAGGTACAATCTTCAGTTTCAACAAGAGGGACGAGGCAGCCGTGGTGTATGCCTAAGTGATCCCAGGTATCAGCTATATATAGTGTAGCACTCGCCAACATGTTAACGTTTCGCATGGAGAATCCAGGCAAGTGCACAGTTGGCATAGCTTCTGCAGGAAGTGCAAGATAGGCCGCTATCGCATTAGTTAAATCAACCGGCGTTTGGTGGAAGTAGGAGGATTGCTGCAGCATAAGCGAATCAGCAAAGGTGCTCCCGGACTTCGCCACCCATCCGTCATTTGTAAGAAGGGGCAGTACTTCAGGAAGTGCCGCCCAGTGGTCGCCGTGTGTATGCGAAAGCATGAGGCCACTCACACTGGGGAACAATGTGGGATAGTTAAGTCCATATCCACAGTCAATCAAGTAGGTGTGATCTTTGTGGGTAAGGGCAATGCAATCGCCCGTAATGGTCTGGTGAAATTCTACAACAGTCATAGCTACTCCTTGTTAAGGTGCGTGCCGCTTGGGCACAGACCCTATGTACCACGATAGATACTTATTTATCAAAGATTTGTGACAACAATCGTGACTTTTGTTTGAGGATCGTGTATACTGAAGACATACAAGAGTAAAATAAACCAGAATGAGTCACGCGCCGGTGATAGAGCAGTTGCTTGATTTAGGTCTCCAGCGCATCGAAGCCTTGGTCTATGTTGCTGTACTGGAGCGGGGTGAGGCTCCGGCAGGGGTTATTATTGATGCTCTCCAGATTCATCGTGAGCAGGGATACCGCGCGCTTAAGCGCCTTGTTGCTGATGGACTTCTTACCCAGTCAACGAAAGAGAAAAAGGCATTCTTTGCTGCCGTTTCACCAGAGATACTCATTAGCCGCATGCGGGCAAAGACAGAGCTTGCTGAAAGTATCGTTCCATATCTGCAAGAGCTGCGTGGTGTTCGTTCACAATTAATCCAGGTATTTGAGGGAAGGGACTCACTTCCTAAACTCTTGGAAGATATTTTGCGCTGCACCCCTGATAAGGGTGAATACGTGGTATTAGGCGGGGTGGGTGAGGGATTT
>JAGVEG010000086.1 GCA_020058355.1 Candidatus Berkelbacteria bacterium | reverse complement strand
TGAAATGGCTAAGCTTGATGACGTCGTAGTGATCACCGGTCTCGGCGTGCAGCCCTATCGCCGCGTTGGTGCCGAGAAACTCCCCTGGAACGAACGGGCAGTTGTTGAAGAAATCATTGCAAATCTCCCTAAGCGCTAACCATGGAAATCGAGTGTAAATACGTACTTGAGCAACTCCCCTCTATTGATATGGGCGAGGGCGTGCCCATGGTGCAGGGCTACATCCCCTCACCAAAGCACAATGTCACCATCCGGCCACGGCAAGAAGGTGATCGTCTCGTCCTTACCCTGAAGAGCATTGGGCTTTCAGTGCGCCATGAGAAGAACATTGACCTGAGCGACTCCCCCGAGATCTTTGCCCTGCTTGTTGAGAATACCGAAGGAGCCATCCGCAAGAAGCGCTACGCCATCCCTGATGGCGACCACCCTATTGAAGTAGACGTATACGAAGGAGATCACCCAAGCCTCCTCGGCAAGATTACCGCCGAGCGAGAATTTGACTCAGTTGAAGCCATGGAAACCTGGCAACCACCCCAGTGGATGCTTGACGCCGGTGCCCGCAACGTAACTGGGCAGGACGCCTACATGAACAGCACACTCCTCAAACACGGCTGGCCTGAATAGATACGAATGAGCGGCGATGAAATCTTCATCGCCGCTCGACATATGAGGAGACTAATCCTCCAGGAACACTAATGCAGACTTATCATTTTCATGATCTTTCTCATCCAGATTTATAACAAGTACAGAGCCCTCTCTTAGCTCAACATCAGGATGGCGCATGATGGTTTGTTGCTCGGTTAGAATGATTACTAGGTCTGCCACCTTGCCTCCTTCCCGAACAACCTGAAGGATTATCTCTAGAATATCACCCTGACCTGCCGTGATGAGTGACTGGTCAACATCGGCATGAGCTGATTCGATTAAGAACTTTAGCCCTTCCATTATCGGAATAAGCTCGGCGCTCGTAGAAACGCGCCATTGCTTCTCATCTGACACTTCAGGAAAGCCAAGCTCGGGAACCTGATCAGAGATACCAAGTATGAAACTGCCTAGCCTAACTAAGAAATCTTGGTTTTTATCAAGATCTTTAAATGGACGCGCGATTACTACAAACATTATATTTCTACCTCTTTCTTAAGATAAGCTCTACCAGCTTTTTCTCAAGATAACAAGCTTTATAGCACCTCGCTCAGGGAAAGTACTCCGGCCTTTTTTGCGGCATGAACAATGTATTGATACTGTCTATCGCTCGGAGAAAAATAATCTGGCAATACACCTAGAAGTTTTGACCACCACTCGCGTATAGTCGCATAGTTTGTTGCTCCGCTAATCTCCGGATAGGGTATTGGCTTTGCTCCATTAGACGATGGAAAGCTGTCATAAATCGTCCTATAGTTTTCATGAGCCGCACCAAGATAATAGACAAACTCTATAAGTTGAAAGGCTTCAGGATTATGCACATCATACCGGGCATCAACTAATATTTTGTAAATCTCTTCCATCCTTCTATCAGTCCCTCGAACAGTCTGGCTTCTCAACCTTAGAAGCTCCGTTCTTGATATTTGTGATTCAGGCACAACACAATGGTCCTTTACATACTTTGCAAGGGTTGCAAAATAGTCCTCAACAACTATTTGTGACAAATCTTGTTCATATAGAATTCCCCTTGAAGCTAATTGGTCTAAAGGACCACCAAAATCAGCTGGTGTTTCTGGTCTCTTTTGCTGCTCAGGTTTTACAGGTGCTACGGGCTCACTAAAGTTATATCGCGGCTTCGCCTCAGCTGGTTCAGCAAGCTTCTGCTCCTGCTTTCTTTTCCCGAATTTGCCAAAGAATTCCATGTCCCTAGCGTACACCCCTGCACCTCAAAGAGGAATGCAGACAGTGGGCGGAAAAATCTCTACGCTGAAATCGTGAATACTTCCTCCCCTCTTACTGCAGCACTTGATGTATTTGATCAACAGCACGGGACCACGCTGATTGTTGACGGCCACAACCTTATCTACCGTGCGTTTCATGCCTTCCCGCCCACCCTTACCACGGCAGACGGCACCCCAGTAAACGCCGTTTTTGGCTTCTTGAAGCTCCTTATTACGGCGGCCACGCAGCAGCATGTGCAACACATCTTGGTTACGTTTGACGAAAGTGAAGATACCTTCCGTAGTAAGGAATACCCTGCCTACAAGGCGCATCGCAGCCCGATGCCGGACTTGCTGAGACCGCAAATCCCCCTCGCGAAAGAGCTGGTAGCCGCACTCAATCTTCCAATTTACAGCGTTGGTGGCTGGGAGGCTGATGACCTGATGGCAACCCTCGCACACCAACTTCCAGGACCCGTCCGCATCTTAAGCGGTGACCAAGACCTGGTACAGCTCGTGACCAATAGCATCTTTGTTCTCCTCCCCGACCGCACCGGAGGCGTACAATTAATGACCCCTGAAAGCGTGCAGGAAAAGTACGGCTTTGCCCCTGAAGCCATGATTACCTACAAAGGCCTCCGCGGGGATCCTTCAGACAATCTCCCCGGCGTTCCTGGTATCGGCGAGGTAACCGCCAAGCAACTTATCGCCCAAGCCGACACTCTTGATGCCCTCTACGAGCAGCTTGATCAGCTTGAGATGAAGCCACGCATTCGTGAGCTCCTGCGTGATAAAGAAGCAGATGCCCGTCTCTCAGCCCGCCTTGCTACCATCAGCGATCAAGCGCCGGTAAGTATCCCCAACCCGCTCACCCGTTGGGAGGGCATTCCTGAGTCCGCCCGCGAACTCCTCCAGCAACTTGGTTTTAAGAGCTTCCTCAAAACAGGAGCTGGCGCCACCCCACCCCCACTTCCTAGCGCCCCAGAAGACACCGATGATTCGGTTGCTGCAAAACTTGATGCCAGCATCGATCCTATTCTCCGTCAGATTGAAAACCACGGCGTCATGGTTGATGGCGACTACCTCCAGCAGCTTGAAACTGAGTTTGGCGAGCGCCTTGCCACCCTGAAGGGTGAGGCAACCGACCTGGCTGGCCAACCATTCAACCTCAATGCCCCCGCCCAGCTGGCAACCATTCTCTACGAGGTGCTCCAGGTACCCACAGCTGGCATTAAAAAGGGTAAATCAGGCAGTTACACCACCGACGCTGAAACACTTCAGCAACTTGCCCCTACGGTACCTTTGGCCGCAACAATTCTGCAGTTCCGCGAGCTTGATAAGCTGCAATCAACCTATGTGAAGCCGCTCCAGGAACTAATTGATGAGCACTCCCGGATCCACACCAGCTACGCCCCTGATACCGCAACCGGACGCATCTCGAGCCGTCATCCAAATCTCCAAAATATCCCAATTCGCACCGAGGAAGGTAAGCGTATCCGCGGTGCCTTTGTCGCGCCAAACGGATCAGTCCTGGTTTCTGCAGACTACTCCCAGATTGAACTACGACTTGCCGCCGAGCTTTCGGGCGATGAAAACCTCCGCCGCGTCTTCACCGAAGATCGCGATATTCACACGGCCGTTGCAGAAAGTGTAGGCGTTGATCGCCGCACTGCAAAAGTGATCAACTTCTCTATTCTCTATGGCACCAGCGCCTATGGCCTTGCCAAAACACTGGAGGTTCCCGTACATGCTGCCCAAGAAGCCATCGATCGCTACTACGAGACCTACCCCCAGCTCAAATCCTACCTTGATAATATTCGCCTTCAGGTACGCGAAAACGGCTTTCTCGTCAGTGAATCTGGCCGCATCCGCCGCTGGCCCACCATCATTGCAGGAGGTGTTCCCGCCGCAGTTAAACAAGCCGCTGAGCGCGAGGCGATTAACTTCCCCATTCAAAGTGCTGCCGCCGACCTCCTCAAACGCGCAATGGTTGGCATGACTAGCTGGCTCAACGAGCATCCCGACATGGGATCAATGATCCTCACTGTTCATGACGAACTCGTTCTTGAAGTACCGGAAGATCGTACCGAAGAAGCAGCTCGCGCCTTATCGCACGCCATGCTTACTGCCAGCACCTACGCCACCCCCATTAAAGTAGAGGCGAAGTCAGGTAACCGCTGGTCAGAACTTACTCCACTTACACTTGAATCTTAGGGCGCCGCAGAAGCACCAGAACAAATGCCGCAAGCCCTGAGACGAGCATCAGGCCACCCCAGAAATACCCACGCCTGCGTACACCTTCAGTCTCAGGACCCTCAGCAGAATCATCTTCCGGGACTACATACTCGTTATTTGGCACCGCCTCCAGTGGCTGCGGGAGTGGATTTGCAATAAGCGGAATTGAGGTTGAATCACCTGAAAGAAAAACTGTGTCATCGCCATACGCCTGATACTCAACTTCCAGACCATCTCCCTGCAGGAGACGATTGCGCTCATCTTTCGTAGCGGCTACACGAACGGTAATCGGAAGTACACGACGGAGCACCCAACGCTCGACCGAGCTCGTTGGTTTTTGCGTAACCACAAAATGTAGCGGATACACCCCTGGCTGCAGCGAGGTAAGAGTAACTGTTCCAATCGTGGTCGATCGCACTGAAGGAGTGAGAGCAAACGACTCCAAAGGAGAGCTTGGTTGAAAATTCGAAGTCAAAAATGCTTGTGAATAGTCGTTATTACCTTCTATTCCCGCAAACTGCATCTGCGCTAGCCCACCATCAGCCAGACTTGTTTCTAAAAGCGTCAGCGAAACGATGTCTCCCGCCATTCCTACGATGGTGTACGGCTTCTGCGCAAGAGAAGAAAAGGCCTGGGTCTGGCTACTGGTCAGATTCACAATTAGGTCTGGCGGCCCAGCAGCTGAGACCGTCCCCGCAACCAAACAGGCACAGAGAATGAGCAGATATTTCATGAAAGCAGGGTATGAATGAGTGTTTCAGGGAGTATCGGAAGTCCAAAAGCAAACTGCGGCGCCGTAACGGCGTACATCCGGATTAGGGGATGGGTACCGGTATGTGCCGGGATTCCTGCCGCAATCTCAACACGCCAACGCTCATGCGGAAAGCGCTCGACAAGTTTACTGAGCGTTACTGCAACCACCTCACCAAGTTGCACGTGATCAGCACTAATCAACCCATGCCTGGGTGCCACCCAGACTTCATAGGCAGCCGTTGGTGCCAGTGGTACCAGACAAGTTCCCCATTCACCCGCAACAATATGGGTGAGGGTGCGCGCAAGCTGCTTGTGCATCTCCTGGTGTGAGACCTCGTGAGTTACTGATTGTGACGTTGCCAACACCTGTCCAAC
>JAGVEG010000006.1 GCA_020058355.1 Candidatus Berkelbacteria bacterium | reverse complement strand
GTTTCTTGGACTGAACGCGGAGAACTTTGGCCTCGCCTTTACGATGGTAACCAGCCTCGCCACCACGCTCGCCCTCCTTGCGGTACAGTGGCAGGAAGTTCTTCGTTTGCTGAAAAAGTTTTTTAGCAAAGCGGCCAGTCCTGAAAAAAATGAAGTTATCGACATCTTGGGGTCAACACTTGTTGTTGCCCTTTTTGGCTTTCTCGTACGTGACATTGTCAGCGATGGCGCTCGCCACCTGACCATCGTATCGATTGGCCTACTCATCGGTAGTCTTCTCATGCTGTCTGCCGTACTGTATGCCGGCAAGAAGGATGCGAATCCACGAGCCACCCTCTGGCTCATGGGTAGTGCGCAAGTTCTTGCACTCTTCCCCGGTGTTTCACGCTCAGGCGCCACCATAAGTGTTGCCCTCCTTCGTGGCATGTCTATTAAAGAGGCTGCCCGCCGTAGCTTCTTACTCTCACTTCCAATTAGCTTTCTTGCCTCACTTGCCGAGATTGCAATCAATCTACAGGAGAACGGTCTCGGCATCTTTGCTGGGCAGCAGGGCCTGATTTACCTACTCGGCTTTATTACTTCATTCATTGTGGGCTACGCATCACTGCGCTGGTTACTGAAGAGCATTACCGAGACTGGTTTCCGCCCCTATATTATCTACCGTGGCCTCCTGATTATTGCGGTAGGAATTGCTATCTACTTAGGCGTCAATTAATAGACCTATTGTAGAGTCCACGCTGCAAGAATTGCAGTGGCTGCTTGCGCTACATTCAGCGACTCAGGCGCACGCTCCGGAGCATAAGCTGGAATGCCGATAATTTGGCTCGTAGCTGCACGAACGGCCTGACTCATTCCATGTCCTTCATTTCCCACCACAAGGCACCAGGCTTCCGTGGGTGTTGTAGCTTGCCACGGCGAACCCATATCGGTACCGACTACCCACAAGTGAGGAAGTTCAGCATTTCTTACGATGGGCACCTGAAAAATAGCATTACCACTTGCCTGTACCGACTTTGCGCTGAACGGATTGGCACAGCCCGGGCTTAAATACACTGCGTCACACCCAAACCACGCCGCCGTGCGAATACACGTTCCCACATTTCCCGGATCTTGCACTTCATCAAGGTAGAGTGCACGCTTGGGGGCTTCTGGAACTGTCTGAGGAATCGGCAGTAAAAGCACCATGCGAGGCGCGGTGGCGAGTTGCGAAATCCCCTTGAGCTGCTCAGATGTTGCCTGTGTAGCACCTTCGATCGCTACGTCGCTCAACCATATATCGTACCTCCTACCTGAAGCGACCAACTCCTGTGCGCGATGCTCGCCGGCAACCACAACAAAGTCACCCGCCTGGATGCGCTGGCGGTAATCGAGATACTGCCGCTTGGTGAGGATGGGTGTTTCGTTCATTGCTTGCTACTATAGAGATACTGAGCTGATTTCCTAGACCTTTTTGATGTTTCACGACGAACCAACCACAATGATCATCGTCCGGCATGCCGAAACCATCCTCAACTCAGAGGGGCGATTTTGTGGTCATCGTGAAAGCGATCTGAGCGACCGTGCCCAGCACCAGATCACCACTCTCACTGAAACCCTGGAAGGCGAAGGTCCTTTTGTGGCAGCCTATGTGTCACCCCTGACCCGCTCACACAAAACGATTGCTCCCTATCTGCGTAAACATCCAATCCCGCTGACGATTGAACTCGGTCTGCGTGAAAAAAATCACGGCAGCTGGGAGGGCCGCCTCCTTCGAGACGTTCCCCACCCCGAGGGAACCGTCTTTCCGCAAGCTGCTTTTGATGGTAGTACTGAAAGCGAGGATGGCGATTCGGTTGCCTTTTTCCGTAAGCGTGTTGAATCAGCCCTCCTCCGGATTGGTGAGCGCCACCACGGAGAACGTGTACTTGTCTCAACCCACGCCGGTGTTATCTGGACGATTGCCCACGCCTTTGTGGAAAACCCCATTCTTGATCCTCTCTGGTGGCCCTCAAATACCTGTCTTCTTGAGGTGGTTTATCAGGCAGACGGTACCCTTCACCTTTTGCGATCTTAAAAGAGTTGTCGGACTCCGAGGAACCTTTACATCTTCACGTGTCATGGGTACACGATGACGCATACCTCAGACATATCCGAAGGTATTTCTGCACCAAGCATCCACAGATTTCGATGACGTGTAACCGTGGCCACACATCTATCAAGTAGCCTGACTACAGCACGATCACTCCCTTGCAGTACTTTCTCAAGTTGCGTAAGTGTAATCAACTCTTTTACCGTGAGGTCTTCCACAAAAAAAACCGCAACCCCGAAGCTGCGGTTTTTTTAGTGCAATTACTTGCGGCGGAGTGTTGCCAGAGCGGCAACTGCAGCCGGAAGTGCAATAAGGAAGTCAGCGGGACCAGACTGTGGTAGTGAACCTGATGCTGAAACTGGCTGTGCCGCAGCTTGCGCAATCGAAGTTGTTGCTGGCTTTGGGGTAGCCGTAGGAGCTGGTGCCGGGGTAGCGGTTGCGGTAGGAGCTGCAGTTGGGGTAGCGGTTGCAGCGGTGCGTAGGGACAATACAGCAGTATCACTGGACTCACGACCAATTGAACTCATCCACTTCAGGATTGGCCCCTGAACGGCGTAGCCGATACCAAAAACAATGGCGAAAACGGCAAGAAATGTTGCGAGACGTGAAGCGGTGTTCATACCTGGTAATTACTCAAATAATGCCCGTTTGGGTGATAGCAGCAAGCTAGCATACTCTTCAGAGAAAAACAAGTGATTAATGCTTACTGGAAGGCAAAAAAGATGGGAGCTGCATTCGCAGCTCCCAAGTAATAACTTCTATGCAAGCCCGCTCACCGCGCGGGCGAACAGATCCGAGAGCCCGGCACGGTCGCCGATGGCGCGTAGGGCGTTGAGCTCGTCGGCGTTGATGCGGGTGTTGCAGATCTCCAGTGCGCGATTGAAGTTACGCACTGAGCGTGCCACCGAGGCATTCTGCTGGTCGGAGGTGTCGGTGTTGAGCGGCTGACAGTCGATCCCCACCACCGCGTTGTAGCCGATCTCCCGCATCGTGTAGACCGTCTCCACCGCCATGCCGAAGTCGTTGTCGCCAAAGGCTAGGTCTTCATCGAACTTCAGGCCAGAGCCGCTGTTCAAGTGGACATAGAAGGCTTTTTTCGCGGCAGCGACCAGGCCCAGCTCGGCAGCGTAGCGCTTGCCCGCCATCGTGGAGTGGCAGACTTCAAGGTTCGTTCCCACAAAGGGCTGAAGCTCGGCGGGCATCATTCCGATGATCGCCAGCGTCTCCCCTGCGTCAGCAGGAACTGCCCAGTTGGCGGGCTCGTTGGGCTTGGGCTCAATGGCGATCGGAAGTGCCGTCTCCGGGCCGTAGGTGTCGAGCATCCACTGGACAATCTCGCTGAGACTCTCGGCGGTCTGCCGGTAGCAGTCGGCGTAGTTGACCATCAGCGGGCCACCGAAGCCATTGGAGCTGTTCCAGTAGACATAGATCTCACTCTGAAAGACCTCGATGCCGGTGGTGATGTAGTTCTTCGTGCGGCGAATTGCCTCAGCGCGGGTGGCAGCCACGGGAGCGCCTAAGTTGCCAATTGCAAACTCCGGCCCGCGCTTGAAAAGGTTGGCGGTACACATCGCCACTTTCATCCCCGCGTTGTCCACGACTTTCTTGATCGCCACGGCGTCCTCAGGCTCGGCCTCAGTGTCGTGGAACTCCACATGCGAGCAGCCGGCATCTCTGAGGCCAACCAATGTCTCCTCCAGGCAGAGTGCCGGACGCATCACCGGAGCGAACCGTCCGCCGCCTGGTCCCATGTTCCAAACGCCTGCCGCGAATGCCCCACCCAGTGCGTACGTCGTCGTCGCCGGAACCCAGTTTCCTGCGCCATCTTTTCTAAATGCCATTTCTTTTCTTCCTCCGGAAGTTTTTCAGGGCCGCACAATTGCGACACTCCTGGTATATCAGAACACAGTGACTTGGCAACCTGCTTTACGCCATGTAAAGTAGAGTTTACATATCCCTAGTAGTAGTTGTGCATGTCTACGCCAGTAACACCTCCCCCGATGGGATGGAACACGCGCATCGCTCAGTTTTTCACTGATCGCCCCCGTGTCACCATCCTCAGTCTTATCGCCCTGCTCATTGCCAGTATTGGTACCACACTCAGTCTGCGCACTACCGGATTCCCGAATCCAACCGTACAGATTGCCCTTGTTCAGACGCTCTACCGTGGCGCCAGTGCTGAGACGATCGCCCGTGACGTTACCACTCCTATTGAGCAGGTCGTAAAGTCGGTGGATGGCGTTACCAAAACGAATTCTTCCTCCCAGGATTCGGTAAGTATCGTCAGCGTTACTATTGATAGCAAGAAAGACGTTGCCCAAGTCCGCGGCGAACTTGCTACCGCAGTAAGCGCTCTTACTCTCCCTGACGAGGCCGAGAAGCCAATCGTTCGTGGTATTGATATTGGTGGCAGTGACTATATTCTCTCCATTAGCACACCAAATAATAACGAGGAAATCTGGCGCGTTGGCGAAGAAATTGAACAATCCCTCACCCAGAAAGGAACCGTTAAGGAAGTTCGTGCGATTACTCCGCTCGCTCGTGAACTGGTGATTACCTTGAAAGCTGATCAGCTTGCTCAGCGCGGTCTCACCGCAGAAGCGGTCCAGGCTGCCTTGGCCACCGCAGACGAAGAAATTCCACTCGGCAACGACATTACCCTTGATGGCGAAAGTCGTAGCGTCACTGTTTCAGCCGCTGTGGCAAGTATCGATGAGCTCCGCGATATTCCAGTACTTGGTGCCCAACCAGGGAGTTTTGCCAAACTTCGTGATGTTGCCGATGTTGATGTACGCTATCGCTTTAGCGAGACAGGAAGTGATCGCATTACCTATGCTACGTCTGCTGAGCAGC
>JAGVEG010000029.1 GCA_020058355.1 Candidatus Berkelbacteria bacterium | reverse complement strand
GGCCTTCCTGCGCGCATGGCCTTCAATCCGTGACTCCCACGCCTCAACCCTGATCTCGTCGATCATCATCTTTAGCTTCGGCTCAGGATCAGTACGCGGTTTTGCCCTTATTCTTGGTCTTGGCGCCCTGATTAGCCTCTTTACCGCTGTTACCGTTATTCGTACCTGGCTACTTCTGATTAGTCGTGGACGCCTTGGTAAACTTCTAGCTTCACTCTAATGGAAACCACTCGCTCATACCCCCTCATCGCCAAGCGCAAGCTCTGGTACGCGATTTCTCTGATCCTTCTGATCCCTGGCTGTATTGCCCTAGCCGTTTGGCGCCTTAACGTCGGCATCGACTTTCTTGGCGGTACCGTCCTACAGGTTAAGTTCTCTGAGAACATTGCCATCGAGTCCATCCGCGAGGCAGCAGGGGAGGGAGCTTCCGTCCAGCTGTTGAATGATGGTTCCGAAGCCTACATCCGCTACGCAAACAAGGACGATGTCGATCCGCGCACCCGCGCTGACGGTATTATTACGCTCCTGAAAGAAAAGGGTGGGGAAGGGCAGATTATTACCGAGCAATCCTTTGCCAATGTCGGAGGATCGGTAGCCAAGAGCACCATCCGCCAGGCGGTTCTTTCGGTGATTATTACGTCACTGGTCATTATTCTTTACATCGCCATTAGCTTCCGGCGCATGCCCAAGCCCGCCAAGGGTTGGCAGTTTGGTATTATTGCGATCATAGCACTCCTTCACGACCTCCTCTTCGTTCTCGGGGCGTTCTCAATTATTGGAAGACTTTTTCCTAGCGTCGAAGTTGACGCCCTCTTTATCACCGCCGTACTGACCATTATGGGATTCTCCGTAAACGATACCATCGTAGTATTCGACCGTCTGCGCGAAAATCTGCGCCGTCATAGCGGCCACGGGATTGCTGAAATTGCTGAGGCGTCCGTGAATCAAACCGTAGTTCGCTCGGTCACTACATCATTCACCGTCATTCTCGTACTACTTGCCCTCCTATTCCTGGGAGGCCCCAGTATTCGTAATTTTATCCTCGCCCTCACGCTTGGGGTAGGGATTGGTACGTATTCTTCGATCTTTACCGCTACTCCACTACTTGTAGACTGGCTACAGCGACGTAAGTAGCCGCCGCTTGGTTTCGTGAGAATATGTGGGAGGCACTACTAGACCTCCCACATATTATTTTTATTTATAATGTCGTATAATATTTTCTTTGTAGCGATGTCTGACCCCTGGGAGAATTGTGGACTGACGTAGTATGAGGAGAGGCAGGCCCGTAGCCTGAATCAGTAGAGAGGGGTGCATTTTTTGCAGAAAAAATTACGGAGCATGTCCGTAGATGTGTCTGCCATTTGTCGTGCTTCTTAGTCGTTTAAGGGATACATAATATAGTCCGACAATATATCTTTTAAGACTTTAATATAATTTGCCCTCACTTAGAAAATGAAAAGGAGCCAGACACAGTCCAATACCGTGCGGCTCCTTGAGATAACTCCATCCGATGGTCTCCTTGGGCAATCTGCCCTATCAACCAGCGCCACGTCATTGTGGCCGAAACATACGGGCCCTGCCCGCGGTTTTTTCCTTTTCCTTCAGCACCTCCTTACTCTTTTTGGGTGTACGTCTGGATTATTTTTATCAGGGGTTTATGATTAAAGGTATCTCCCCTCACCCGTAAAGACAGGCTGGTCGTCGGCGGTAGCCACAGGTTGTGCACTCTGTTGGGTTGCTGCATCCTGCTCAGCTGCTTGCTGGCGTTCGAGTCGTGCGCGCTCCAGTGCCTCTTTGCGGGCTCGGAAGACTGATTCCTGTTCACCCAAGAACCAGCGCTGGCCGCCCTTCTGAGCAACTTCACGGTACACCCAGCCATCCATCGTACGCGGTGGTTTCTCAGTACGTTCTTTCGGCTTGTTCGCTTTTTGTTCGGTTACCTCTTCTGGTATTGGTGCAGGCTGGGGAGGCTGATCAACAACAGGAGTAATGGTTACGGGAGCCTGCATGATCTCAGGCGGCAGCACCACTGGCTTCACTGCTGGAAGGCTAATATTTGGCTTGATCGCCATAGTACCACTCGCCTGCTTCAGCGCGTCAGCCGCAGCATTCTTGGCGGTCTCAGTCTCACGGCGTTGTTTGAAGCCACCAAGCTCATCAATCATTCCCTCAACCTCTTCACGAGGGCGGGTGTAGCGAGCGCGTGACTCCACAAGTACTTGCTCACCGTACGGCTCAAGCTCAATGCGCGGTGGCATCATCTTCGCCGAAAAAGCCGGTACCGCCAAGCCATCAATGAGTAACTTCATGTAGACATGGCCGCGCTCAAGATTCAGAAGGTCATTCGGCCCAAAGACTGGCTCAAATTCTTTTGCCAACTGATCAGTGTCCCCTGTACCAACACGGAAACTCACCGTAGTACCCACGTTACCAATGACCGCACTACGCACAGTATCTTCAAGCTGATCCATGTACTGGTGGGCAACCACGAGACCTACATTATACTTACGGGCTTCTGAGAGAATAACTGCAAAGGAGTCATTGGCGAAGTTCTGGAACTCATCCACGTACAGGAAACACGGTGGACGCACTGCCGCAGAAACATTCGCACGGCTCATAGCCGCTAGCTGTACCTTGGTAATAACCATTCCACCAATCAGGCGCATAGTATCTTCGCCGATCTTACCCTTTGAGAGGTTAACGAGGAGAATTTTCTGCTCATCAAGCACCTCGCGCATATTGAAGGAAGACTTTGGCTGTCCCACAATGTTACGCACGGTCGGATTCGCCAAGAACTGTCCCACCTTGTTCAGGATTGGAGCAATCGCTTCTGCCTGCATCTGGGGAGTCATACCATCCCACTCAACGCGCCAGAATTCACGAATTACCTGGTCACTTACCTGGTCAACCACCATGTTCCGGAAGGCCTTATCCGTCAACATGCGTGTAATGGACATCATGGTTGCGCCGTCATATTCCAAGAGAGCCGAAACCGTGTTGCGCAGAATATACTCAAGACGAGGTCCCCAAGAGTCGAAAAGGCGCTTAATGACTCCAATGAAACCAGAAGCAGCCGTTGAGCGATGCATCACGTCGACGGTCTCCAGCAGGTTAAAGGCGATAGGATTTGCCGTATCTGAAGGATCAAAATAGATCACATCCTTCATGCGGTGCTCGGGAATCATATGGACAATCTTCTCGGCAAGATCGCCGTGGGGGTCTACCACGATCACACCACGCCCTTCATGAACGTCATCCCAGACCATGTTCTCGATCAGGGTAGACTTACCGGAACCAGAACGTCCGATCACATACATGTGACGCATGCGATCATCCAACTTAATACCAAAGCGCTGCGACTTAGTGCGGTAGTCAGTATCCCCAAGAACGGTCAATAGATTAGAGGGAACATTTTCAGGAGTTGGGATATTACTCGGGGCATCCGCTTTCTTAGACCCAGCATACGCAATTGTTGAAGAATCTACATCAGTAGAAGGGAAGTGGTAGATACTCGCCACTTCCTCGGTGTTCATCAAGGAGCCCTTGGTTCTAAAATCACGTGTGAGGTAGGCCTCCCAACCGTCGACATCATCCATAAGAACTGGCCCGCCGGTAAATCCATTCAGGTTAGTTGCATTAAACTGCTTGAAGGCCGCCACCATACCCTGGAGGTAACTACTCGCCTTCTCCGGGGAAGCAGCAACGGCAACGGTGCGAATCTTTGCCTCAAAGCCTAGCTTCGTAACCCGTTGTTCAATCGCTTTGAGCGCCGCCTCCACAGGTGCCGCCAGCTTCGGGGCTTCAGCAGGCTTTTCGGCAGCAGGCTTGGTGTCTCCCCACTTCCCCACCCCGGTTGATGGCTGAATTACCTCGTAGGCCGTGCGCAGACCAAACCGTACGAACTTCATCGTAATGTCATAGGCCAGACTCCCAATCTTGGGCGCCTCACCTTCTTTACGCATCTTCGATACATACTTAAGACTCTTGTCCTGCCAACTATCCCCCACTGGACGGATCAGGAGCTGAAGCCAAATCTCTTCATCGCCCTGCAGGTTACTCAATGAAGACGTAATACTTGCCAGTGGATCAACCTCCAGCGAGCTGTACGTCATGATTGGGTACACATCTTCCTTAACCAACTCCAAACTACTGCAAGCAACATGCATACCCTCTAACTTCACCTCATTTGTGTAATCGGGGACACGCTGAATCTGCAGCTCGGGGTACTGGGCATAGAGCTGGCTCTCAATGAAGTCTCGCAGCGTACTTGGCACATGTGCATAGAAGGTAATGCGCTCAGCGGTAGCCACAATCTCAAGCGAGATATGCTCCTGCACATCAGGGGTATCCCGCAAAATACCGTGCAGTGCCGAGAAAAACTGTTCAGCCGCTTGCGCCTTCTTGGTATTATCTTTTGGCACATTTAAGCGAAGCGTCTCCCACGAGATACCGTCCATCCAGTTTGGATAATCTGGGGTTAGGTTGGCTGCCATTAACTTTAGTGTACCAGCATCTTACTCTCCCCACTAGAATGAAAAGCCCCGGATAGATTACGCTCTATCCGGGGGCAGTGAGCTAGAAAGTATTCACCTTCTGGCAAAAATTTGGTAAGCTCCCACACCGCACAGGCTAGCTATCAGGATTAATCCCGCTTTCGGCGCTAACAGAAGCAGAAGTGTAACGCATACAACTCCCACAAAAACTAGTCGAGGAAAGCTGATCCCCATGCCTCTCTCCAAGTTTCCCACCTGTCTTTGCCACTCACGAGCAAAGTAAAGAAAAAACTGCATTCCACCCATCCTTGTCTCCATCTAAAAATAGATGGTCCCAACCCCTCACTAGAGGCTGGAGACCAACCATCTTACGCGAGATTCTCGATAACAGCCCAGCTACTTGGACGATCAGCTGGAATGGTAATTACCAGCTTACCACCAGCCTGGAGGCCGTACTGCGACATGTAGTAGGTTACTGAGGCAGTGAGGACGTTATAAGAACGACCGTTCTCGCCATCGATAACATACCGATTGCCATCAGGGCGCATGATACCGGTAATTTGCGTACGCTCAACCGGGCCCAGCTGTTTGTAGAAGTAGCGTCCATCAGGAGTGATGTAGAGCTTGAGCGGGTCACCCTCAACAAGCTTACTCTTGCTGGCGTAGTTGGCGGATACCTGATAGCGCTTGCCTTCGGCATCAACCATCATTTCGCCGTCGAATACTCCCTCAATGGCATTTTCGTACTCGTCATTAGGTGAGAAGTACTTTTGCTCACCCAGGTGAGCTGCCTTACCAGCAAGAAGAAGCTGGCGCAGGGCACGAAGATCATGCTCAATGTTTTGCAGGAGGCGAGATGCACGCTCCATATTTACCTTTACCTCTTCAGGCTCAGGAAGTGAGGGGCGATCTTGAGGGGCTACTTCTGAACCATCTTCATGATTTTCAGGTGAAGGGGTGTAGCCAGTTGCGGCATAGACCTCTTGAGCAATCTCATGATCTGAATCGCCTTCCTCAGGAAGAGTAAGGGTAATGGTGTCATCGGACATTGGATATTGGTTATTGCTGAACTCTTCTTTTATAGCACATAGGCTCATTTTTGTCTAGTGGAAAGTTTGACAGAAAGATAATTCTATGGTAAAAGAAGTAAGTACAGACAAGGAAGGGGTTGATATGCCTCCTACTAGTCAATGAGGACTGGCCTTGTCTCGTACATTGTGTGGGATCTTCCCCTCACCCAATCACACAGCCTTTTTGCTTATTTTGCGAAAAGGCTGTTTTCATTAGTCACAGCGGTCGGTACTTAGGTTACATTCTAGTCGTCCGATCATGATGCGCCCCTGGAGTCATGTCTCATAAAACCAAAGGGTTAATCTATAGTACAGGTCCAGAACACTGTATTGAACTTCGCAGAAACTCGTCTGACATCAGTTCCTTAACCTCGCCACCGTCGGCGGGGTTTTTCATTTTCCGTAAAACCTGGTAGAACAAGCTTAAGAACAAATGCCTCAATCGCCTGACCTGCTTCCTCGCTCGGCTGGGCAATCCGCAACAATGAGACATTTTTCTGGACCCTCCCGCGTGCCGCACCACGTAGGAGGGTTCTTCTTTTTAAAATCCCATCTTTGCCCGAAGGCGAATCTCCGCTTCTACCAGATCACGATCTCGGCCAAAGCGCATACGAGAGGCATTGCGCACTTGCTCAGCTCGGCCAGCAAACTCATGGGGGTCAGGTCGCTCGGCAGTTACGTTAAAGGGCTCTGAGGTTTGCCCATTAATCAGCATGCGTATGTAGAAGTTAAAGCGTTCGGTACGGATGAAGTCAGCATCACTCAGTGGTGGGAACTGCTTTGCCATGAATTCGGCATCCTGTGCACCAATAATCCAGGTGAGAATGGTTCCAGCATTTCCGTAAACGGCGTCACGGACGTCATCATCAAGTTGGGCCAAGAACTGGTTGGTGATGTTGAGCGAGAGCTTATACTTACGTGCCTCAGAGAGAATCGTTGAGAAAGTCTTGCTGGTGAAGTTTTGGAACTCATCTACGTACAGATAGAACGGTGTACGCTCTTCCTCAGGTTGGTTCTGCCGGCTAAAGGCGGCAATCTGCAGCTTTCCAGTTACCACCAAGCCAAGCAACTGCGCTGAAAGATCACCCAGGAGGCCCTTTGGTAGTGAGATAAGTAGGATCTTTTTCTCGTCCATCACCTTGCGGAAGTTGAAGGCTGACTCCTGCTGACCCACAATCGGGCGCATGATATCGCTTCCCGTAAACTGGTTGAGCTTACTCGTAATATAGGGAACGATATTCTCCAAG
>JAGVEG010000090.1 GCA_020058355.1 Candidatus Berkelbacteria bacterium | reverse complement strand
GTATTCGTACCACTGATGCGAAGGCCGAGGCTGTCCGCCCGCTCGTAGAGCGCCTTATTACCTATGCTCGTACTGGTAGCTTGGCTGCGCGCCGTGCTATTAAGGCTGAGCTTTTTGATCCAATGGCGGTAACGAAGCTGATGGATGACGCTGCAAACCGCGCTGGTACTCGTACCTCCGGATTTGTCCGCATCACTAAGCTTCCTGCACGCCCTGGTGATGGTGCCAAGATGGTAGAGCTTGAAATCCTCTTCACCCCTCTTGAAGCCGCACCAGCCGGTGATGCCGATGTAAAGGTTCGCCGTGCTAAGAAGACTGAAGTATGAAAACGTCAGCAATTCGCAAACACGAGCCTTCATGGCACATCATCGACGCTAAGGACATGATCCTTGGTCGTCTGGCTACCGACGCTGCTACCAAGCTACGTGGTAAGATGAAAGTATCATTCGTACCTTACCTGGACTGCGGTGATCATGTCGTTGTTATCAACGCTTCCAAGATTGCTGTTACCGGAACCAAGGCTACGGAAAAGGTATACCAATACCACACTGCTTTCCCTGGTGGTCTTCGTACAAAGATGTATAAGGAGATCATTGCCAAGAACCCTGAACTTATTATCACCATGGCGGTGAAGGGAATGCTCCCTAAGAATAAGCTCGAGCGTGAGTGGCTAAAGCGTCTGCATGTCTATGCAGGAGCTGAGCATCCTCATGGAGCTAACATCGCCGGAAGCACTAACGCATAACTATGGCTGACAAGCAGTACTTCTACGGTCTTGGTCGGCGCAAGTGCGCTGCTGCGCGTGTTCGTGTGTTCCCCGGTGGAACTGGCAAGGTAACTATCAACGGTAAGGTGGTTGAAGTAGGGGACGCCCTCTACATTGACCCACTGAAGCTTGTTGGTCAATTTGGCTCTGTCGACCTTTCCGTTATGGTAAGCGGCGGTGGAACCAAGGGTCAGATCGAGGCGATTCGCCTTGGTGTAGCCCGTGCTCTTGCAGAACTCAACCCAGACAGCCGCACCACGCTGCGCAAAGCTGGCTATCTTACCCGCGACCCACGTACACGTGAGCGCAAGAAGCCAGGTCTGCTTTCAGCACGCCGCCGTCCTCAGTGGAGTAAGCGTTAGTCAGCTACTCAAAGAGAAGAAACTGTCCTCGGATCCACAACTCTTTGGAACCCTGCGGAGGTTTCTTCTCTTCTCGAGACTGACTAATAGAATACTGCCTTCATTAGGTTTTCTAAACCTGCGGAGGTAGTATTTTTGTATTTAGAAGAAGGAAATACCTGAATGCTTTTTACTTGTGTAGTTTAGTAGGTTGCGTAGTGCAAATATAGTGAAAGATTTGTGCAGTAGATTAATTTTGTTGCAGTGTGCAACTGCAGATAATGCGGCAACACCAAAGCTCATAACATCTACTAGATTGGTTTTTGCTGGTACTTCACCGAGAGCCTCGGCAATTCGTTCGTTACAATCGAGTGTGTATGAAATTGTCCTACCACTTACGAGATGAATGGTTTGTTGTCCTGTGGTCATCACTTTTTCTTAAGGATGTATGTTCATATTCATGAACATACTGTAATACACCCATGCTGAAAGAATGTCAATATATTCTTTGGCGTTTAGTCAGACTAGAAAAATCCCTACTTGTCGATAGAGTAGAGATATGCAAGCAATCCGTGCCGCAAAATTAGCTGATCGCATTCGCGACATCGTCTCAGTGGCCCTTAATCGGGGACATGGAGTTTCGTTGTTGGTGCATGCGGTGACGATGAGTCCGAATGGTCGGGTTGCTTCGGTCTGGTATACCCTGTATGACGATGAGGCGCCGCCACTTTCTGCCGAGACAGTAGATCGGGTTGAGCGAGCACTTAGTCTCGCGGTACGTCAGGGTCTCCAGCGTCAGCATTCGCCACAGATTAAGCTCGAGCGTGGAATGTTCCTTGATGGTGAAGAGGCGTTATGGTAGCAGCGCGCAGTCTGCGGGGCGAGGTCGGTACGCGGCGACCAACGTTTCGTCTGCGTGTTTCGGGCGCAGCCCTGCTTTCTTTTGCGATTATCGGTTGGGCCGTCGCTACCTCTTGGGTGGTCTCTGTGTTTATTGGCACCCCGCCAAGCGCGTTTCAGCGGCTCTCTGAGTGGGGTTTACTGATTTTCTCGGTGCTGTACTCGCTGAGCGGCATGGTGTACGCATTGTGGTATTTGTTAAAGTTCCGTTGGCTTCGCGCACATCCAGCCCTGAAATCAAGTACCCAGAAGGTGGCGTTTCGGCGAATTGCCCTTCTGATTATGGCCGGGTTACTGATTATTATTCTTCGTACATTAGAAATTCGCTCATTCTGGGAAGTGCTTCCAATTCTTGCAGGCGTTGCTTGTCTTGAATTGATTGCGTACCCTGGAACAAGATATGACCATGCATCCTCTCCTCAACCAAGCAACGACTGAAATTACGGCCATCCGTAGCGCCGCAGAAGCAAGTAGCCTCAGTGCTGATCAGCTTCGCGAGCAGCTTCTCGGTAAAAATGGTGTACTAACCCAGATACAAAAAGGCCTTGGGGCACTTTCACCTGAGGAACGAGCCGAAGTCGGCCCCGAGCTGCAGTTGCTTCGCCTCCAAATTGATGCCGAGCTCACTACGCGTGAAGAAGTGGGTACTATTACTGAGCTTCACATTGACCGAACACTTCCTGGAAGTGGCGCGGCAGCTGGTTCAGTGCATCCAATTACCGCCATGATGGACGAGATGGTCGGCATCTTTTCCCGCCTTGGTTTTGAGGTAGTTGATGGGCCTGAGCTGGTGCAAGATTCCCAGAATTTTACCGCACTGAACCTTGGACCAGATCATCCAGCTCGCGATGGTCATGATACCTTCTACGTTACTGATGAACTGGTACTCCGTACCCAGATGACCACGCTCCAGCCACTTGAGCTGGCGCGCCGCGTGAAAGAAGAACATCTGCCAGTCCGTATTGTAATGCCAGGTCGCACCTATCGCCGTGAATCAGATGCCACCCATGCGGCAATGTTCCACCAGATGGACGCCGTGCTTCTAGACCAGCAGGCAACCTTCGCTGACCTCAAGGGTATTCTGACCTACTTTGTGCAGCAGCTCTTTGGTGACGATGTCGAAACGCGTTTTCGCCCGCATCACTTCCCATTTACCGAGCCAAGTGCCGAGCTTGATATCAAGCTCAAGAATCCCCGTGGTAACGCCCCAACTGGCTGGATTGAGTTTGGTGGCTGTGGCATGATTCACCCCGCCATTATTGAGCGTGCCGGTCTTAATCCACGTGTGTGGCGCGGCTGGGCGTTTGGTATGGGTGTTGAGCGTCCGATCATGATTCGGCACGGTATCCGCGATCTACGTGTACTTACGGCGAATCCGCCAACCCTTTTCGAACAACTTGGTAGTCTTTCATCATGAACATCTTCACTCCATGGCTAGAGCGCTACGCCGCTCCGTTACCGTCTGCAGAACAACTCGGTGAGCGTTTCACCATGACCTCGAGCGAGGTTGAGTCGATTGAACGTTTCTTGCCACACCTCAATGAGGTACGTGTTGCCCGTACCCTTGCCATTCATCCACACCCAAACAGTACGAAGCTGCAGATCCTGACGGTTGATTTAGGGGTGCTTGGTACCCGCGAGATCGTAACGGGGGCACCTGGCGTTCGTGTGGGGGCACTTTATCCTCTGGCATTGCCAGGAACCACACTCCACCCACTCAAGGGGGATCCAATCACTCTTGGTGAGCGTGAGATCCGTGGTGTTGTGTCTCCGGGAATGCTCTGTGGTGCTGATGAACTTGGTTTGAGTGCTGTGGTTACTGATGGTCTCCTCGAATTGGCTGAGTCGGCTACGCCGGGCGAGAGCGTTCTCAAGGCTCTCGGTCTTGAAGATGCATCGGTCATTGATCTTTCACTGACCCCAAACCGCCCTGATCTTTTCTCGTATATTGGCCTTGCTCGTGAAGTTGCTGCTTTCTACCCGAAGGCGCGCTTTACCGAGCCTGCGCTTGCTTCCCTTGAGCTTGCGCATCCGCCACTCCAGCTGACAGCGAAGATCCATGATCAAACCATTGCCAAGCGGCTTACTGCGGTAGCTTTGGCGCTGCCTGCCCAGCTCCCCGAGACACCACTCTGGATGCAGCTTGCCCTCCAGGCAGCGGGAATCCGGCCGATCAACCTGGTTGTTGATATTACCAACTACGTTACGCTTGAGTACGGACAGCCAATGCATGCCTTCGACCGCCGTGCGATTGGTGAAGGCTCCAAGATTACCATTGGTGTTGGAACCGTGGCTGATGCAACGGAGATCCCTCTCTTGAATGGCAAGACGTACACCTTGGTGCCAGGCGACCCAGTACTCGTGAGCACCGACGGAGTTGCACTCGATCTTGGTGGCATCATGGGTGGTGCCATGATGAGTGTTAAGGAAGACACTGCTGAGATTGTCCTGCAGGCAACCTGTTTCCCAGGTCCGGTTATTCGTCGTGCAAGCCGCCGTCATGGTATCCGCACAGAAGCGAGTTCACGAAACGAAAAGGGGACTGACCCCGAGCTTACTATTACCGCTCTTAAGCGTGCTGTGTATCTGCTGCAAGAGCTCGGAGGCATGAAGCAGATCAGTAACTTGGCTGACACCTCAACAAAGGCCGCAAAGTCTGATCGGCCACGTATTCACCTGAGTGTGAGTCGTGTTCATGAAATTCTTGGCACCTCTATCTCACCAACCGATTGCCGTAGTATTCTGCAACGCCTTGGCTTTTATGTGGCGAGTATCAACAAGGCAGCCCTTGAAGTAGTGGCGCCAACCTGGCGTGCCGATGTGCGCTTGGAAGAGGATCTTATTGAAGAAATCGTTCGTATCTGGGGCTTTGAGCGCGTGCCCGCCACCATCCCCAGTGGCCCAATTGCAGCTCCTCAACCACATACCCGTTTCTATCGTTTGCAGAAAATCCGCGAGATTGCAGCCGCTCGGGGGATTACTGAGCTTGTGGTACACCCATTTGCGAGTGAGCGTGAGCTTGTTGGCACACGAATCGCTCCAACAGAGGCTGTTGCCCTGCCAAATCCACTCTCGGCTGAACTAGCATATCTAGTGCCAAGTCACCTCCCAACCTTACTCCGCATTAGTACGGGATGGAGCACGGAACGCCCTGAGGCGACCTTCATGACGTATCAGAGCGTATTCCAGGCAGGTCCAACAGAAGAAAAGCGCCTGGGCATTTTGCTGCGCACCCAAGCAGACCATGTTGCTGCGTATCGCACAGTGCGCGGACACATTGAAGCCTTGCTTGGTTCATGTGAATTCCAAGCAGCAAACGATGAAGAGCTATTCCATCCTGGAACTACCACAACGGTACTGAAGGATGGTGTCGTGATCGGTCGTGTTGGTGCTGTACATCCTGCCGTCTTGCAGTACTGGAAGATTCGGACCGCTACCACGGTATGGTTTGCTGAGTTGGCGATTGCGCCGCTCCTTACTGCCAAGCTTCCTGCAACCTTCAGTGCAGCTGGTGGATTCCCGGCCATTATTCGTGATGTAACACTGCAGCGCCCCGTTACTACCGAATCAGCGCTCGTGGCGGCTGAGGTGCAAGCTGCTGTTGCCTCACTTCCTGTTGAAGGAATGAGCCTCAAGGACCGCTATGTTTCCGCGAAGAATCCTGAAGTACAGGCACTAACTTATACTATTGTTTTCCGTCACCCTGAGCGGTCACTAACCGATGAAGAGGTAAACGCAGCTCTCGAGCAGCTTCAGTAATGCCGCAATCTGTTGTTGAAGTAAGTAAGGTAGTAAATCTGGTTGCGCGTTGCGCAGTCCGCAATGAGCGTGGTGAGTATTTGCTCGCCCGTGAAACCAAGGCAAGTGTTGCGGGAAAGTGGTCATTTCCTGGCGGCAAGGTAGACATGGGGGAGTTACCCATGGCCGCATTCCTTCGTGAGCTGACTGAAGAAACAGGCTACACGGCTGTTATAGACGGCTTTATGGTTGTGCAGGCATTGGGCTGGGATCATCCTGCGGGATACACGGTGGAGATGGTCTTTCATGCACATGCTGGGGAGCAGATCCAGCATGGTAAGTTGGACGAAATCTCTGAAATCAAGTGGTTCACACCAGCTGAACTAGCGGAGGCGTGCGAGACAAAGATTTTACGGAACCCTGGCATGGAGCACATCGCGCAGCAACTCATCCGGGGAGAGGTGTATCCACTTGCCTGCTATATAGAGCGGGGTAATGTACCGCCACCCGCTGAGGCGTTGATGTAGGAGTATTTCTCCTGGTCTCACCCAGTATTTTCTGCCACACTAGGGCCATGTCAGTACTTACCGCCCTCCAAACCCCTGAGCATATTTCTGAGCGTGTCACCATCCGTGGATGGGTGCACCGTATTCGTAATCACGGCAAGGTTGGCTTCATTGATTTGCGCGATCGCAGCGGCATCGTGCAGGTGGTTTCTGGTACCTTCCTTCCAACAAGTTGGGAGGCGTTCCAGCGACTTACTCCTGAGTCCTGTGTGATCATTACCGGTGCTGTGGTGGCTCGTTCAGAGAAGCTGGTAAACCCAGAGCTACCAACGGGATCTATTGAGGTGCAGGCAGAGGAGCTTACCATTGTAAGTATTGCGGAAACCCCACCGTTCCAGCTTGATACTGATACTCGCGTGGTAGAAGAAGAGCTGCGTCTTGCATACCGCTACCTTGATCTCCGGAGTGAGCGCATGCGTGATAATATTGTTGCTCGTGCCAAGTTGGTCGGGGCAATTCGCCGCTTCCTTGATTTCCATGGGTTTATCGAGGTAGACACCCCAGTTCTTACCGCTACCACCCCAGAAGGTGCGCGTGACTTCGTGGTGCCAACGCAGCGCCGCGGTGAGTTCTACGCCCTTCCCCAGAGTCCGCAGCAGTTCAAGCAGCTGCTCATGGTGGCCGGTGTTGAGCGTTACTATCAAATTGCCCGCTGTTTCCGCGATGAAGGAACCCGTGGCGACCGTCAGCCAGAGTTTACCCAATTGGACTTAGAGATGTCATTTGCCACCCAGGACGAAATCTTTGATCTTACCGAAGAGCTCTTCACAACGGTTATCGGCCAGCTCTACCCCGAAAAACACTTTACGTTTAGTCCGTGGCCGCGCATCAGCTATGCTGAGGCTATGGAAAAGTATGGTTCTGATAAGCCAGATCTTCGCGTCAATAAAGATGATAATGACGAACTTGCCGCCGCCTGGATCGTTGACTTCCCACTCTTTGAAGAAGACAAAGAAGGTGGTCTTACCTTTGCTCACAACCCATTCTCGATGCCTCACGAGGCAGATGTAGAGAAGGTTGCTAGCAACGACCGTGCAACCCTTCTTTCCCTAAAGGCGCAGTGCTATGACTTCGTGATTAACGGGTATGAAATGTGTTCTGGTAGTATCCGTATCACCAAACCTGAGCTACAGCGACGCATCTTCGAGATCATGGGCCTAAGCGCTGAACAGATTGATCGTCAGTTCGGCCACATGCTGAAGGCCTATACTTACGGTGCTCCAACCCACGGAGGACTTGCTCCTGGTATTGATCGCCTATTGATGATTCTCCAGGGTGAGCCAAACATCCGCGAGGTGATTCCATTTGCAAAGACTGGTGAGGGGCGTGATCCACTCATGTCGGCTCCTGGCCCACTCTCAGCCACCCAACTTAAAGAACTTCATCTTACCGTCAGTGACAAATAGTACCGAAGAAAAGCTCGATCGGCTTATTGCAAGTCGTTTCGCCCTCTCGCGCCGCCAGGCAGAGGAGGTGATTAAGGATGGTGAGGTTAGTATTGCTGGCGAAATCTGCAAAGATCCGGTTCGGCTTGTCGATCCTGCCATGGAGCCTGTTTTCTGGAAGTCAACCGCACTTCCTAAGAAGGCTCCCCTCGGCATGGTGTATCTTTTCCATAAGCCACGTGGCGTAGTGTGTTCTACCGAGCGCCAAAAGGGTGAGCGCCTGGTAACTGATTACTTCCCTGAGAACGAGCGTGTGTATCCGGCGGGTCGCCTTGATAAAGAGAGCGATGGCCTGATTGTGGTCACTAACATTGGTGAGGTGGCACTTGAATTGACTCATCCGCGTTTTGAGCACAAGAAAACCTACCGCGTGATCGGTGCCCCTCGTGAGAAAAACGGTGTACTTCCGGATGCTGAGAAGCTTATTCAGAAGCTTGAGAAAGGCGTTAAGCTTGGTGATGGCAAGGCATTTGCTGAGCGGGTTACTATCCAGCGCTTGGATGCTACTCATTATTCAATTCAGCTTACGGTCCGTGAAGGTCGCCATCATCTGGTGCGCCGCATGCTCGCTACTCTTGGAGTAAGCGTTGAGCGTCTTACTCGTATTGCTATTGGTGGTCTACGGCTTGATTATCTCAAAGCAGGGGAGATTAAGCAGATCTCGCCCGAGCTTGTCCGCGCAGCTCTCAAAGACTAGTAATGAAGCAGTGGTCACTTGGTCTCGGTACGCTTCTCTGTGTGGTCCTTGGGGGTTCAATACCCCTCTTGGCGTTCCAGCAAGAGCGGCTGCAGCTGCAGGCCCCTATTCCCGAAGTTGCCGGTGCCCGCACTGTTGAACTTCCGGTGTTACCAATATACGCCGCGCTCAAAGAGCCGATCTCTGGTGTGGCCGCTCGTCAATGGGCAGTCTATCATGTTGAAAGCGGCACAGTGGTTGCAGCAAGTCCTGATCAACAGATGGTGCCTATTGCGAGTACCACCAAATTACTCACCTCATCGCTTGTGGTGAGTGTTTTGCCACTCGATGCCAGCCTCACGGTCAGTCAGTGGGCAGCTCAGGCGCCAGGAAGCCGTGCGGAACTACGAAAAGGTGAGCAATATAGCGTTCAGGAACTTCTCCAGGCATTACTTATGGTCTCAGGAAATGATGCTGCACGCGTCCTGGTAGAAGGCGTTACCCAAGCAAAAGGTCTTGATCGCAGCGAATTCCCACGCCTTATGAATGAGCATGCTCGCCAGCTTGGCTTTGAACATTTTTCATTCGCGGACGCAGCTGGCTACGAAAGCGAAACCAAGGGAACTGCCACTGATCTCACCCAGCTACTTGCTCATAATCTTGAGAACGAAGTACTAAAGGCAATTATCGGTACCAAGCGTACTATTATTACCAGTGCAGACGGCCGCGAAACAGCTATGACAAATACTGATGAGCTACTTGGTGGCCAGGGTGTACTTGGCGGTAAAACTGGGTTCACACCCGATGCAGGATACTGCCTGGTAAGTGCTACGCAACGTGATGGCAAGACCTTTGTGGTAGCCGTGCTGAGTAGTTATGAATGGAGTCGGGGTGGGGCCTCACGTGTGGTTGATCTCCTGACAAAGACGGCGTTCGAGGATGTGGTGATTGAGTAGTGTTGTAATAAAAAAATGAGGCCCGGAGAATACTCTCCGGGCTTGATTCATGTGGGCAGGTGCTTTGCAATTTCTTGCTGTGCAACAATGAGGTTTTGCTGAAGCACGGCAGTTTCTGCATCTGCCACTCGTAGCTCTTCTTCTAATCTTGCGAGTTCACTTCTCATTGTCACAACTTTCGCAGAGAGGTTTGGTCTAGATGAGTTGAATCGCACTATTCTTTCAGAAGCTATCCTATATTCTTCTCCAAGTCTATGGAGGGTTGTGAGTGTCTCGGTGGAAAGGTTTGCATATATGTGTGTGTCATCAGCCTTCAAGCGAACAAACCATACATTGTCTTCACCAAAAAATTCCTGTATCCCTTCTTGTGTTTCGGGGAGATTAAGAACACTGTTTAGCATCTGTGGTGTGATCAATTCGTTCCACCGGTTTCGTACTCGTTTGAGTAGGTTATCGAAGCTCAGCAGGCCGCCACCTGGATACGCCTGCTGTAGTGCCAGAAGGGCAATCAGTTTTTTTCGGTAATCATTATGACGATCACTTGGTTGCTTGATCGCTTCGCGAACAACTCGTCTTTTCATAGTACTCACCTCTTTTGTTTGGTATAGTCCTTATACCACCTTATCTGATAAGAAGCAATAACAGAAAGCCCTACGGACGTTTACTACTAAGCGATTCAATCAACCGCTGTAGTTCAGCAGCAAGTGCATGGAGCTCGTCCATGCTTTTTTCTTGCTCTTTTTCCTCCTTGGCGGCTTCACGGGCAGCTTTGCGTTCGCGGCGGAGTTGCTTAGCCTCCCAATCATCAAGCTCTTCTTCAACATCTTCAAGACTCTCCTCAACCTCATCGAGGGACTCCTCAACTTTCTCGAGGTCTTCTTCAACATCTTCGAGGATTTCTTCTACCTCTTCAAGTCTGACTGATTGTGAGTTTACAGAGCGCTGAATAAACAAGGCAAGATAGATGGCCTCAAGGGACACGATTGTAGTGAGGCTAAGGAGAATGGTGTCAATGTCAACCTTAAACACCCAGTGCAGAACAAATGCACCGAGGAAAAATATTGTGTGGAGGACGAGGGAGGCGGTGGTGCCCATCCAGGTGCTCACCGCATCGGCAATGGTATCAATCCGATTGCTGGTCATTGACGTTGAGGAGGGTACGGAGGGCGTCTGCAGCTGCGTTTACTTGGGCGGTCTGCTTACTGTTACCAACTCCGGTACCAAGTACTTCAGTACCAAGGAGAGCCTGCGCAATAAACTCTTTAGCATGGTCAGGACCGTGCTCGCTCACAATCTGATATATCGGGGTTACGCCATGTGATTCTTGGGTCAGCTCTTGTAGGCGGCTCTTCGGATCAATAAAGGCACCGGCAGCAAGGACATCAGGCATCTTAGTCAGGATGCTGCGGGTAATAAACTCTTTGCAAACATCGTACCCCTGATCAAGATAGAGCGCACCAAGAAAGGCCTCAAAGACATTGGCGAGAAGGCGGTTCTTGGCCTTGGCTCCACTAAGAGCTTCACCGCGGGATACCTTTAAGAGCTCGCCAAAGCGATAGAGTTCAGCGGTTTCGGCGAGAGATTCACCACGTACCAAGGCGCTTCGCCAGGCAGTAAGCTCTCCTTCTGGGTTCGGGTACTCGGCAAAAAGGTGCTCAGTAACAACAAGCTCAAGAACAGCGTCACCGAGAAACTCGAGACGTTCATTGTGCTTTTTTACTGCGCTTTTCTCGTTTACGAGTGAGCGATGGGTAAAGACCTCATCAAGAAGCTCGGCGCTCTGAATGATCACCCCGGTAGCCTCAAAAATGGACTCGTAGGTGGATGGTTGATGTGACATAGGGGAGGATGGCTTCCCCAAGGAAGCCAGATTTAGGCGGCGGTGCGGCGTGCCTGAATTTCGGCAAAACGACGGTCGTCGCGGGGTTTAAACGTATCTTCAAACTTACGATAGACAAAGCCAAGGACACCATTAATAAACTTTGGTGCACTGGCGCCACCGAAGGTCTTCGCGATCTCAACTGCCTCGTTAATAATAACGCGCGGAGGAACGCCTTGATCAGGATCATGGCGTAACTCGTACACGGCAAGCTCGAGCGTGATCTTATCGACACGCGCTATTTGTTCAAGAGGCCACTCTGGAGCCGCTTCAACAAGCAGTGCGTCGATTTCTTCGATGTGCTGGATGACACCAAGTACCAGCTTGCGCACGTACCAATCCGAGACTTCCTTGCGGAATTCCGCAATATTGCGGTCTAGGATCTCGTGGACGTCTTCACTGGTACCACGAAAATCCCACTCGTACAGCGATTGCATCGCGACGATGCGGGAGAGGTGGCGGTTCTGCCCCATAGAACCTGCAATTACTTAGCGAGGATAGTCTTGCGACCGTTGTAAACCCCGCATACTCCACATGCCTGATGGCGAACAGCGGTAGCACCGCACGCGCAGACGTGTGTTGATGGGAAGGTGAGGAAGATGGTAGCGCGACGCCATGCTGAACGCACTCGGCTCATACGCTTCTTTGGCATTGCCATGGGAAATCGTCTAGAAAGAAATAGGGATCTTAGGCATAATTGCACATTTATAAGGTCTGGGCAAGTGCCTTCTCCTCAAGCGCTGATCCAAACGCGCTCAAACTTTCTAATACCGGAATAAGCTCGCTCCCCTGTGTGGTTGGGGTTAGTAGATCATCTATTTTTTCAACCAATCCGATGCGCTGAAGGTACTCAAGGCGCTGAGTAAAGGTACGGCTACTCAGTGTT
>JAGVEG010000057.1 GCA_020058355.1 Candidatus Berkelbacteria bacterium | reverse complement strand
GCCAGCGCTACATCCGTCCTGCGGTTGATAATGAACTCAGTGGGGGACAGATTTGGCAGAATAAGCTTGATGCGGCACGTTCTAATGGTCGTGGCCTTGTCTGGCGTGTGCGCTGGCATGTGCCTGCAACCCGTGAAGCTGATGTCGCGGTGCTGCTTACTACGCAGGACCTTGCGAGCTTTACCCTTCGTGACCGTGAGCCCCCAGTAAGCGATGGCGAGAACGGCCTTTTGCCGGTTAAGCTTGCCCAAACCCTTGTTAACATTGCAGCTGGTCAGTACAAGCAGCCCATGGTAGTTGATCCATTCTGCGGTAATGGCCGCGTACTCATTGAGGCAGCACGTCTTGGATTCCGCGCCTTCGGTACTGAGGTACAGCCACAAAACATTGCTGCCGTTCTTGAAAACGCAGCGTGGTGGAAAGAGCAGTCACCTGAAAGTGCGCCAATCGGTGCTGTGCAGAGTGACGCCACCAACCCAATTACCCTGCGCATTCTTGGCTCACAAAATCACCGTGGTTCTATCGTGGTTTGCACTGAGCCATGGCTCGGTACTCCAGCTCGCAGTCGCTTTACTCCAGAGAAATATAAGGTGTGGTCAAAGGAAGTAGAGCCACTTTACTTCGCCTTCCTCCGTACCTGGAAAGATAGTGACAAGCAGAATGTGAAAGCAATCTTGCTAACCGTTCCTGTGCCGATTGCTCATGATGGCAAGACCCTTACCGGGTTTCTTGAACACGTAGTTGATCTGGCGCAGAAAATGGGCTACCATGCACAGGACTGCGGCAGGTATGCACGACCTGATGCATGTATTGGGCGCGCATTTATCCGCCTTACACGGGAGGCTCGCACCTCCGTGAATTGATCGTTCGCTAACTGGCTACGGCCTCCACATCGTCATGGCACATAAGAAAGCCTCTGGTAGTACTAGACTTGGTCGCGATAGTGCGGCTCAACGTCTAGGCGTCAAAATTTACGGCGATCAGTACGCTGTCGCCGGCAACATCATCCTTCGCCAACATGGCTGCCTCTACCACCCAGGTGAGAACGTTATGAAGGGCACCGATGATACCCTCCACGCTCTGGTAACAGGCAAGGTTCACTTCCAAAAGGTAATGCGTCGCCGCTTTACTGGTGCCCTTCGTCCCGTTCGCATCGTGTCTGTTATTCCTGCTAACTAAGCCGCAATGAGCCTTCGCCAATCTGTTGCTGACCTGCTCTTGCAGGACTTTGGAAAGAAAAACCCAGCCGAGCTTCGTGCCGGTGATACTGTTCGTGTTCACAACCGCATCCGCGAGGGTGAGAAAGAGCGCGTACAGATCTTCGAGGGCCTTGTTATTGCGGTAAAGCATGGCAAGGGTCTTGATGGTACCTTCACCGTTCGCAAGATGGCTGTAGGAAACATTGGTGTAGAGCGCAATTACCCATTGCACTCACCAAACATCGTGAAGATTGAGCGCGTAAAGACCGCTGCAGTAAAGCGTTCAAAGCTGTACTACATGCGTGATCGCGTCGGTAAGGCCGCTCGTTTCAATAGCGAGGTTGCAAACCCTGCTACTTGGACAGAGCTTTCAGTACCATTCATCGATGTTATTGAGCCAGAAGTAGTTGTTTCAGCTGCTGAGGGTTCTGTAGAGGCTGATGCACTCGAAGAAATGGCTACCGAAGAGGTGGTTGTTCCTACCGAGACACAAGAGGTTGTCGCTGCCGTTGAGGGCGAGGCTCTTGAGCAAGAAGCTGCTGCTGAATAATTCCAGCAAAAAGTAAGAACCGCTCCGAAAGGGGCGGTTTTTTATTGGGTGAGAAGTTGAGATTGTCTTGGAAACTTTTTCACCAGATCTTTATCAAACGTGATGAGTGGGGTAGTTTTAGTGTCCTCCGCAAGGCAGGCATAGTAGCAGTCCTCAAATGAGAGTGCGGTATGCTTTGCAAAGTAGGCAAGTGTTTTGAGAATAAGGTTGCTTTTTATCTTGAGACTGGGGTGAAGGATTATTTGTATCAAACAGTGCCTGATTGCGTCCCGGGGAATTGAGTAATGCCGTCCCAACACGAAGACGAGCTCTGCAATTGCAAGGTCTGGGACTATGTATTGCACGCCGTGTTGATCAAGGAGCTCGCAGACGAGCTCGTACTCTTGCTCAACATCGCGGGTAATAAGGCGAACAAGGAGATTGGTGTCCAGGGATCCGGCTACCATGTTCTGTTCTCGTTGATGTATTGCCGTACGTTAAGTAGGGGAGGGGTGCCTGGAGGGATAAATTGACTAGCGTACGCAGAGATCGCTTCAAAGCTAGGTACCGGGTGGAGTGTACAAACGTTTGTTTCGGGATCGATGCTGAGTACAATACTTCCCCCTTCTGCTGGGAGTCCCATAAACTGACGAACCTCAACAGGTATTGTTGTCTGGCCTTTTTTGGTGATAGTGAGCATTTTTACCATGTAAGGAGAATAGCAAAAAGTAAGGAGAACTTCAATCTACTTACTTATCTTCACTAGAGGAGATAGGTAGCCCAGAGCCTGGCGGCACACATCTATTCTGTGCGTATCTATGAAGTATGTATGTGGCATACTTGCCACATTGTGGTAGTTCTGCCACTATTTGCTCATAGACCTAACGGACATTATGGTTTCACATCGCATCGTAAGTATGGCTACCTGGGTAGTATTTACTGGTTTATTACTTAGACTTATTTCTGTTCAAATGGCATACCCTGTAAATTCTGACCAAAGTCTTCTTTTGGCTTTCAGTATTCTTTGTTTGGGGCTGATCCTGGTAGTAAATAAGGCTAAGAAAATTACGTCTCAAACAGTACCAGATGAGCGCGACTATCTGCTGCTTGGTAAACTTGCGCCAAGTCTTGTGGGTGGGCTCACACTTCTTTTCGTGCTATTTGTGGGCGTGATATCAGTGGTACTTGCCTCCAACCTAGATAGAGTGATGCAGCGCTATGTCCTACTGGCAAGTCTTGTTTGTTATTTTGTAATGCTTCAGGTTGTTGCGGCTATGATTTACGAAAAGTACAAAAGTATCTATCTTCAGCAATACTGCAGTTCTCAGATAAAGAAGATTGCATGGTGGGGAGGATATCTCTACCTTGTTTTCTTACTCTGTTTCTTCGTTATTGACCTACCATCAGTAATCCATAACCATCAGATGCCTCTGCAAAAGCCAGATTATCAGGCGGGACAGTTACTGCCAGTGCAAGTAGATTTGGTTGGCTCAGATTACGTCTTACGACTCCCTGAGGGTAGTGAGGGATTTACTAGTACGCGCTCTATTCAAAGAAATCAAGGTCGTACATTTCTTCAAAGAGGATACCATTACAGCACGGGGGAGGGCCTTGCTGATAGTGGGGGTCCAAGTTATATCTCTGGTTTTTCTGCATACATTGCCGATGTAGCGTTTAGCGAAAAGGATGCCATTACAGATATAGCGGGTTATTGGCTTGCGCCGGTTACCACAGAGTTGCTTGGCAGAAAAACATACCGCGTAACGTATCAATACGGCTCATCTCATCAACGGTGTGATTACGAGCATTATATTCTTCCGGGGAATTCATCAGGAACGAGTACATTAAAACTTACCTTTCGTGATTGTCACGACAACCGTTCTGCGGCTATTCTGCAATCACGTGAAGCCATTCTTGGTTCGCTCCGTATTCGTGAATAAGTGACATGCCAAACTCACTCTTGATTCGCTCTGAGCTCCGAAAGTATCGTCAGGACGCCTCCTATACCCAGGAGGCTCTTGCTCAGTTGGTAGGGGTGAGTCGCTATACGATTACCTACCTGGAGAATGGTGAGTACCTGCCATCACTTGAGCTTGCATACAAACTATCAGACGTATTTTCCTGCTCTGTAGAAGACCTATTTCCGCGAAGGTAGGACTACCTGATTCATGAAGTCTCCAGCTGCTAGTCTGGGGACATGACAGCATCTACCGGAAAATATGGTGAAGAAGTAGCCACCCGCCTTGTAAGGTGGTGGGGCTGGGAGGTGCTAAAGAAGAATAGCCAGCATCGCTGGAGTGAGTTTGATTTAGTCTGTAGGGATTCGAGTAATAGCTTGGTTGTTATTGAGGTAAAGGCGGGTAAGGATCCTGGCAGGGCACTGAGCCAAGCAAAGCTTGCTCGTTTACGTACCGCGCTCGCTGCCGTATTTGCAGAGG
>JAGVEG010000021.1 GCA_020058355.1 Candidatus Berkelbacteria bacterium | reverse complement strand
CATGCGATTGAGAACGCTCGTAGAACAGCAGATCACACCTCAAGAATGGAAGCTGAAACTTCGCTTGCGGCATCCCGCGAGGAAATTCTTTTGCAAACTGACTCACTGACACCACCTGCAACATTTGCCGAGCATCTTGCCCGTGCTCAGTTTAATGGTGTGCTCAAAAATACTCTTGCTCGGTCAATGCTGCAGAGTGACGAAAGCGATCAAGAAGCACTCCGCCTTGTAGATAAGGGCGTTTTCACTACGCTTGTCCTGCTCCAAGAGAAGCTACAACAACTCCCTCAAGCTAACCACCCAAATCAAGGAGCACGAGAGGTATACCTTGCGAACCAGCTCCGGCTTTTTTGTGAAGATAATCAGCAATCAATCGAAAGCCCCTGCATACAAGCACTCCTCGCAAGTGTCCAAAGTCTTGTAGCCAGCACCATAGAAGATGCTACCGAACTTCCTGGTCTACTTGAAAGGATTTACTTGCATGTTCAAGAGCATTCCGCAGGCAAGCAAAAGGTAGAACCCGTAGTAAATACTACATTTACTCCAACAAAACGTCCTCATTTCTTTGCCTTTATCCGGGAGGCGATCAACCAAAAGACTACCTAATCATGGACTCCCTCACCGCCACTATTACCCTGATTGACCAGTTTCTTCTTCAGAAGGATGCTATTCTTGATACCCTTCGTGAACAACTGGCCACGAACGCACAGGCAGCGCAGAGCGAGCAACTCGCCCTTGCGAAACGCACCGAGATCTTTATTCAAGATACTGAGCGTGAGATCCGCAAAACACTCGCCCCGCCTCCTAATTAGCGCTAAGATAGAGTAATCTTCCGTTTACTTTTTTGTTGTGACTCAAGAAACTCCTTTTCGCACTTATCGCGCCTCTCGACTTCCCGCCATCGAAACTGCTATTTCCGTAGAGCGTGAGCAGGTACTTGCTGCAATTAACGAGATCTCACCAAACGTTACACCGCTCGCCGAGTCACTGGTTGCCGGTCTTCACGGGGGTGGGCGCCTTCGTGCCACACTCACCCTCCTTGGGTATGAACTCACGGCATCAAAACTTGATGAGAGCATCCTCTCGGTAGCTGCCCTCACCGAGCTCTTGCAGGTAGGCATCTTGGCACAGGATGACTGGATTGATCATGCTACCACACGCCGAGAAAAGCCAACACTCGCCGAGGTGGTGGGTGGTGGCCATCGTGGCTTCTCGCACATGATTACCCTGAGTGACACGACGTTTTTCCGTTTCTTCGAAGGGCTTTCCAAGCTACCCTTCCCTGCCACATATGTCGCACCTGCCCTCGCGTGGGGCGCGCGGACTCTTGTTGCAACAACCGCCGGCGAACTCCTTGATATCGAGCATCCTCATGCGGATATTCACTCTCCTGATTCCGCTCTTCGCATGACTGAGTACAAAAGTGCCTACTACTCGGTAGCTGGTCCCCTCGTACTTGGTGCCCTTCTTGCTGGCATGCCCGAATCAGAGAGCACACACCTTACCGAGTACGGCCTTGCCCTGGGCACCGCCTATCAGCTGCAAGACGACCTCAACGACATCTACACCGACCATCCCGGCGCAGGTAACTCCCTCCACAGCGACCTCCATGAAGGAAAGGCGACGCTTATTGCCAGTTATGTCCGCGCCTACGCAAAACCCGATGACTACACACTTTTTACCGAGAAATATGGTCATATTTCTCACCCAGATGACGTCACCCTGCTCCGCTCGATAATGGAGCGCAGTGGCGCTGTCACGCATACTCGCGAAGAGATAGGGCGCCAACAAGATCGTGCACGCCACGCACTTACCCAGATTGTCACCTCTTCTGATGAGTACCGCGCCATCCTTACCGACCTCGTCAGTGTAGTCGCCCGGTCATGATGCACCAAGACATCTTCAAATCGTATATCAAAGCCGTAGTGCGTCAGCTTGAACCGGAGCTCATCCACTCATTGGAGGAGCTAACCGCTACCGCCGCACAACCATCATCCCTCACCACTCCACTCCTTGATCGCTTTAGTCTGGTAAACGCTGGTGGTAAACGAGTTCGCTCAGCACTGGTAGCACTAGGCTGGGAAATTGCCACCAACTCACCTGCGCCGCTTCCACTAATTAAGGCAGGTGTAGCCTATGAGATCGTTCAGACCGCCATCCTGGCACATGACGACATGATGGACCGCTCTGAACTGCGTCGCGGTATGCCTACCCTTGAATATCAGCTCGAATCAGGTCATCGCGGGCGCTCGCTTGCCCTGGTACTGGCTGACATGGGCTACTTCTGGGGATTTCAGTCACTCAGCGAGCTTGACCTCTCACCGGAAGTGATCGTTCAGGGCATGCGCAGCTTTGCGAGTGGTATGGTAAAAACTGGTATCGGCCAACTCTACGACGTAGAGCTTACTTTCCGCACTAGCTTCACCGAAGCAGACGCCCTCAAGGCAATTGAATGGAAGACTGCCTTTTATACCGTAACTGCTCCCATTCGTATGGGTGCCGCCTATGCTGGTGCCAGTAAAGAATTTCTCGATGCCCTTGAGCCATTTACTCAAGCCGCCGGTATTGTCTTCCAAATTGTGGACGACATTCTCGGTGTCTTTGGTGAAGAGGATGAAACTAAAAAATCTGTGAGCTCTGATATCCTCGAAGGGAAGCGTACCGTACTTGCCGCCTATGTCGAAATCTATGCCACCGGCGCTGACCGCGAGCTCTATGACCGCTACTATGGCAACCGGGAGATTACTCCCGAACAAGTTGCCGAAATCCGTGAGCTCTTTAAGCGTTCCGGTGCTTACGACCACACTATGCGCCTTGCCCAGGCCTACGCCGACCAGGCACTTGGTACCCTTGATACTATTGAAGGAATCACGGATGAGCACCGCGCCATTCTTCATGACATGGTTCTCTTCTTCCTCACACGAAGCGCATGAGCACCCCCATTATCGCCACACGAAACGACTACCGTGAGGCGGAAGCTATCACGAAGCAGTTTGCTACTAACTACTACCGCTCCACTAAGCTCTTTCCGGCCCGCATGCGCGAGGCAACCTTTGCGCTGTACGGATTTGTGAGACTTCCTGATGAGTTTGTCGACAGTCCGCATAGTGCACCAAGTAATGCGCTTCTCAATTACCGGACATCTTGGCAAGAAACCCTCGTTACGCACAGCAGTGTTGAGCCGGTTCATCGCGCCATGCATGATACCGTATATGCCTATGGCATCCCCCCGCTCTACACCCTGGCCTTTCTTGATGCTATGGAAGCAGACCTGACCCAGGACCGCTACGCGACCTACAAGGATTTGGAGCACTACATGTTTGGATCTGCTACTGCCGTTGGCTACATGATGACCTATATTATCGGGACGCAAAGTGGCGTCATTGAAGAAGCGCTCCCCGCGGCACGCGCGCTTGCTGAAGCCTTTCAAATGACGAACTTCCTTCGTGACGTTCACGCCGATTATCATCAACGCGGTCGCATCTACCTTCCCCAAGAAGATCTCTACCAATTCCAGGTCACCGAAGACCATATCGCACAGGGAATTCTCGATCAACGCTGGCATCACCTCATGGAATATGAAATTGCCCGTACTCGTGCCCTCTACGAGCTCGCCCTCCCTGGCATCAATCTTCTCCACCCTGACGGCCAGCGCCCCGTCCGCCTTGCCCACCGCCTCTACAAAACAATTCTCGATAAGATAGAGGTCAACCAGTATGACGTTTTCCACCACCGCGCACGCGTACCGGACTGGCAAAAGCTACTCCTCACCCTCACCACTCGCTAACACGCTCCCATGACTCAATCACCTCCCCAAACTGCGATCATCATTGGATCAGGAATTGGTGGCCTTGGCCTTGCAGGAATGCTTGCCAAGAAGGGTATTGCGGTAACTGTTCTTGAGAAAAATCCCCTACCCGGTGGACGTGCCAATCTCATTACCAAGGATGGCTTCCGTTTTGACAAAGGACCGTCATGGTACCTCATGCCCGATGTCTTCGAGCATTGGTACAACCTGGTGGGCGAGGACGTGAACAAGCACCTTGATTTACGTAGACTCGATCCTTCGTACCGCATTATTTTCCGTGATCAGAACAACCGCGCGGTTGATCTGCACTCTGATGTAAGTCGTGACAACGTCCTCTTTGAGGAGCTCGAGCCCGGAAGCAGCAAGAAACTCACCAAATACCTTGCTTCAAGCGGCTACCAGTATGAGATCGCCAAAGAGTCATTCATGTATCGCCAGTTTGATAAACCGAGCGACCTCTTCAACTGGTACACCCTGATTGAGGGAAGTAAGTTGCACGTTTTTGAGTCGATGCACAAGTATGTTTCTCGGTACTTCAAAAATCCGATGCTTCAGCAGATTCTGGAATACCAAATGGTTTTCTTGGGCACTTCTCCCTATGAGACCCCTGCTCTTTATAATCTCCTCAGCTTCATCGATTTTGAAATGGGAGTGTGGTATCCAATGGGCGGTATTTACACCATTATTGAGTCGCTGGTCCGTATTGCCGAGAAGCACGGTACCGTCATTCGCACCAACACCGAAGTGCAGTCAATTCTCATTACTGACGGTAAGGCTACCGGGGTCCGTCTTGCTGATGGAACCGAGCTCCACGCCGATATTGTGGTGAGTAATGCTGACGTCCACCACACTGACACCAAGCTTCTTCCAACTGAATACCGCCAGAAGTCTGATGCCTACTGGGAAAGTCGTGTACTTGCACCTTCAGGATTCATTCTCTACCTTGGCGTGAAGGGTAAGCTGCCGCAGCTGACTCATCACAACCTCGTATTCCCCGACCAATGGAAAGAGGGATTTGATGCGCTTTTCCACGATCCAAAGTGGATTGATAGGCCATCCTATTACCTCTGTGCACCAAGCACCACCGATCCCAGTGTTGCACCTGCCGACCACGAGAATCTCTTCTTGCTTGTCCCTATCTCAACGAAACTTGAGTACGACGACACCTTCCTCGAGGAGTACAAGCAGAAGATGATTGCCCTCATTGCCAAGGACTTTGAGATTCCTGATCTTGCGGAACGTATTGTTGTTGAGCAAACCTACTCAATCAAGGATTTCAAACGGGACTACCACAGTCTCGGTGGCTCTGGCCTTGGCCTCGCTCACACCCTGATGCAGACGGCGATTTTCCGCCCCAATAACTTCCATCCAAAGGTACGTGACCTCTATTATGTTGGTGCTGGCACTAATCCTGGCATCGGTATGCCGATCTGTCTGATTTCTGCAGAAACGGTCTACAAGCGGATTATCGGCAATAAGTCTCGCCAGCCGCTTACCTCTCTCTAGAAGCTCATTTCGAGAAGCCCATCTCGAGAATTCCTCGACTACACCCAAAAAGGTCTCGGAATTCTCTCGCTGGGCTTAGTTGGTAAAAGGAGTGCTTCATAAGCAGATTAGTCTTTCAGAATAGACAAAAAAGAACCCCGATTCCTCGGGGTTCTTTTCTAGAACAAGCGCCAGGTAAGCACCCAGAGGGTGAGGATCATTCCCGAAGTTGCGTTTACTAATGGGAACCAGCGGTACACCTTAAACGCAGCTTCCTCGGTACCAGCGCGTACAACCGGTACCAACAATAAGAAGTATCCAACCCCAAGAAAAGCAAGTACTACCCACCCTGTCAGCGTTGCTGATTGCCAGGCGGTAATGCCGTATGCAAGGAGATAGGCTGTCATGCAGGTAATCGTCGTTCCTCGCACACCAAGCCGCGTTGCCACCGTAGCGAGGTCTGCTTTTGCGTCAGCGGTGATATCAGGCACCGCTGAAAATGCATGCATAGCCGCACACCAGCAAAGCGCAGCAAACACAATCCAGGGATTTGGATATTGGCCACTCACCAAGATATACCCAAGAAAACCTGGGAAGGCGTAAAAGATATTACTCAGCGCATCAAGAAATGGGCGCGCCTTAAACCGAAGGGGCGGATACGAATAGCCAAGCCCCAATACAATAAACCCAAGTACCAACCACCAGAGCTGCGGGCTCAGCGCAACAGCGCAGGCCAGTAGAATGGTAATGATGATCAGCTGTGTCCGAATAGTAGCGTGATACTCAGGCCGAGCACCTTGCTCATACCCCTGCTTCTTTGGGTTGTGCTGATCAGTGTCCCAGTCGGCAAGGTCGTTCACGGCATACACCATAAAGTTTGCAGGGAACAGAAATAGGAGTGCCCAAATGCCCACACGCCATTCTGGCAGTTGACTGAACGAAGGAAGTCCCGCAATCACTCCGAGCACAAACGGTCCGAACAAATAGATCCAAAAACGAGGCCGACTGATCTGGATCAGCTGCTGCATTCGTGGGATGGTAGAAGCATATGTCGTATTCACCTATCCACTCTACCACGCTTCCGCACTGGATCTACCTCCTTGCCCCGATACTCTTTTTTGGTGCCTATTTTCCGGTGCGATTCCAAGATACCGATAACTTTAGTCAGGTGGGTCAACTGGCAATTCTCGGTTTTGCTGCCCCCTGTCTTATCTGGTTTCTTCGAAGCAAACAACAGCTCCTCCTCGGAGTTTTTCTCTCGATCTATGCCCTCGCTATCGAAGCAAGCTCAATTACCACCGGCTTTCCGTACGGATTCTTTAACTATGGTGAGCGCATTGGCTATAAAGTCTTTGATCTTGTTCCTTGGAACGTGCCCTTCTCCTGGATTCCTCTTTTTGTTGGGTGCCTAGCACTCTCCATGCACCTCACGAAACACTGGTGGAAGCGCATTATTGGTACTGCACTTGGTGTTGTACTGGTTGACCTTATGCTCGACCCAGCTGCAGTCCAGCTCGACATGTGGAGCTTCCGCCATCCTGGTAGCTACTTTGACGTACCAGTAACCAACTTTCTCGGCTGGTTCTTCAGTGGTATCGCGTGCGGGATTGTTGCACGATCTTTTCTGCAGGATCGTGTGATTGATCTGCGGGCGAGTACCAGCTTACTGCTTATGCTCGCTTTCTGGAGCGGTGCCTGCTGGTGGCTTGGTCTTTGGTTCCCCAGCTTCCTTGGCCTAATTCTCTTTATCGCAATTATCGTACTGGCTTCCCGTTCACGAGGAGCTCTTCATTCGTAATCAACCTACTTGAAAAGCTCGTAATTGGACCGGGAATTGTCACATCAATGAATCCAAGTGGGAGGCCAAGGCCAGGAACGGTGCCAGGTAGTTGCTCTCCCGTGCATTCACGCCCCTCCTGACCCTCTTCACTCGTGCCATAGATACGCGAAGGAATTACTCCCTTGGTTGGGAATCGGATGCGATAATTTCCTGGCAAGACATCTATAGTACCTATACTATTGCGTACGATTTCAATAGACTGCTGCCGCGTACCATCCTTTTGACTCTGTATCGTAATCTTTGTTGGAGCACCTTCTTGCTGCTCGCACGAACTAAATGTAAGGGTGGTGAGGCTGGGATCGCGCTGTGTTGTACTTTGACTCCGCTTACTAGTAACGACAAAATACGTTCCTCGTTGCTCAACGAGATTTGTAAACAGTAAATACTTATCCGTAAACGCAATCTCCCGTATCCCAGTAGCTGGTGTCTCCGGAACATAATACTGGAAGCGGTAGTCTGATCCCGGTACTTCGGGAATAGTTCCTGCGTATACGAGCGAATTCTCCTGGGGGCTCTCGCTAAATAAGTCATCGAGCGTGCTCGCAAGCGGCGCATCGGTCAGTGCGTCGGTTCCTTCACCAGGGAGATTACTAATAACCCCCCGTCGCACTTCCTCAAATTGATCAATACTGACACTCATGGCCAAGAGCGTTGTCTTTGCCTGTGTATCACGCGCTCGATCACCGAGCGTCAACTGAGACAACCAAAAGAGAAAACTAATTGAAAGTACAAGAAAGAACCCTGCCACAAACTCCGACCGACTCACGGCTGGACTAAATACTCGAGGAAGACGGGTGCGCTTTCGTGAAAACATATGTATGGATTCAGTATAGAGAAAAAATTGCTACTGTAGGACTATGACACTCCCACCAAACGCACTCACTCGCATTCGACGTCTTACTCCTCACACCTATGCCGAAGGAGGTGTTGTCTATTGGATGTCTCGCGATCAGCGCGTCAATCATAACTGGGCCCTCTTGGCCGCCGCAGAATACGCCCGGCAACAGAGCACCGCACTTTCTGTAGTCTTTTGTCTTGCTCCTTCGTTTCTTGGGGCTACCGAACGACAATACTCATTTATGCTCAAGGGGCTTCGTGAAGTAGAGCAGGCACTTGCACGTCACGGCATTCCATTTATCCTCCTGCTCGGGGAACCGCCCCATGAAGTCATCAACTACTGCGAAAGAAATAGGATCGGAGCGCTCTTCACTGACTTTTCACCGCTACGCGTTGGTCGCCACTGGCGCGATGCAATCGCGACATCTCTCACTATTCCCTTTTTTGAGGTGGATGCCCACAACTGTGTCCCAACATGGGTCGCTTCCCCAAAACAAGAATGGGCAGCAGCCACATTCCGTCCTAAGATTACGCGGCACTTAGCAGATTTTCTTACGCCATTTCCAGAGCTCACCACTTTCACCTCCCCCACCGTCCCTTCAACGGACTGGGAACGGATTGAACGCTCACTCACCTATGACCATAGTGTTCCCGCAGTGCTATGGTGTACACCTGGCGAGCAGGCAGCACAGCAAGCACTCAATCGCTTTATTGCCGAGCGCCTCACCGGCTATGCTACACATCGCAATAATCCTGCCCGTACTGCGCAATCACAACTTTCTCCCTATCTGCACTTCGGGCAACTGAGCGCCCAGCATATTGCTCTTTCTGTACAAGTAAGCACCGCCCCCGAAACCGATAAGGAGGATTTTCTCGAAGAATTAATCGTGCGCCGCGAGCTTGCTGATAACTTCTGCTTCTATAATCCACACTACGATTCGTTTGCAGGTCTTCCCTCGTGGGCGCAAAAGACCCTGAATGAACATCGAGATGATCCTCGCGAGCAGCTCTATACTCGCGAGCAGCTTGAACAGGCTCAAACCCATGATCCAATCTGGAATGCAGCCCAGCAACAACTCACCCAGGATGGCACCATGCATGGCTACCTGCGCATGTACTGGGCAAAACAAATTCTCCTCTGGTCAGCAACACCAGAAGAGGCATTGGCGCACGCTATATTTCTAAACGACCGCTATCAACTCGATGGCCGCGATCCGAATGGCTATGTCGGCATTGCCTGGAGTATTGGCGGCCTGCATGACCGTCCGTGGTTTCAGCGACCGGTGCAAGGACTTATCCGTGCCATGACCGCCGGAGGGATTACAAAGAAGTTTCCGATCCACGAGTATATCGAACGTGTTACAAAAAATCATTAACGTTCTTCGAGCAGTGGCGCGCTGTGCGCACATCTTCCGCGGCTTAAGCAGCAAGTAGACTACTACCTGTCATCACCTCTGGCTTTTCAATACCGAGTAGCTCCAGTGTAGTTGGTGCAAGATCGGTCAGATCTCCAGAAGCACGTAGCTCACAGGGGTGGCCGACGATAATGCAAGGAACAAGATTACTTGTATGTGCGGTATGTTTCTCGCCGGTTTCCTGATCAATATTGACTTCTGCATTGCCGTGATCTGCCGTTACAAT
>JAGVEG010000044.1 GCA_020058355.1 Candidatus Berkelbacteria bacterium | reverse complement strand
GTCATGAAATCGGCAGTAGAGACGTTCCGCCTCGCCCACGCAGTGTCGTACATCACTACACCAGGCGACAATGGCACGCTCCGGATTACCCGCGTTATTCCGCATGGCTACCGCAGCAACCGTAACCTTATTTTATCACAGGCAGATGGTGTGTTGGAATATTTCAACAAGCCTCGGAAAATGGTGAGTATCGATACACTACGTGCACTCTCCTCACAGCGCACGCGGGATATCAGTATCTCTTCTACTGAACGCTCGCTCCTACGCCAAGTAGTAGCGCGTCTTGACCAACTTGCTGTTTCTATGATGCTTCCTCTCTATAGTAAAGACCAGCTCGTTGGACTGATGGCGTTCTCAGCAAAACAATCTGACCGTCACTTTACTAAAGAGGATGAGGAGCTCTTTGGACTGATGAGCACCCAGGCGGTAAGCGCTATTCAGAAGGCCAAGCTTGCAGAAGACGACCGCTCGAAGACCGAGTTTGTCTCGATTGCTTCACATGAACTCCTTACTCCTATATCAGCAATCGAGGGCTATCTTTCGATGATTCTTGATAATCAGCTGGGCACCATCGATTCTGATGCCCGCATTTACATTGATAAAACATTCATGGCAGCCCGCCGGCTTTCCTCACTCGTAAAAGACCTTCTGGCAGTATCCCGCCTTGAGTCAGGGCGCCTCCCCTTCACCCCACAACTTGTCGAGCTTAAACCCCTCCTTACGAATGCCCTGGACACGGTACTGACAATGGCATCAGAAAAAGGCTTGACGCTTACTACCGACATTCCGGATGGCCTCGCCCCACTCTCAGCAGACCCTGATCGCTTAACCCAAGTACTGATCAACCTTGCAAGCAACGCGGTAAAGTATACCAAAGAAGGATCTGTTCACGTCACTGCCAAACAAGAGGAGGACTCTGTACTTCTGACTATTTCTGATACTGGTGTCGGTATGTCAGCGGCCGAGCAAAAGCACCTCTTCGAGAAGTTCTATCGTATTCAAAATGATAGCACTATGGGCATCCCAGGTACCGGTCTTGGTCTCTATATTACTCGCCAGATCATGGAGCGCATGGGTGGTCGTATTGACCTACACAGTACCCCTGGTGTCGGAAGCACTTTCACCCTCACCCTTCCTCTCTTCGGTAGCTCCGCCCAGTCGTGATATACTAAACGTACTATATCTCGCATATCCCCATGTCCGTAGAAGGAACCACTATTCTCCTTGCCGAAGACGAGCCTCTCTTGGCTGAAATGTACCGCGATTTTCTTATCCGCGAAGGATACAATGTAGTACATGCCACCAATGGTGAGCAGGCGCTGCAGCTGATTAACGAAGTTCACCCCTCGCTCATCATCATGGATATTATGATGCCAAAAATGAACGGGCTCGACGTTGCCCGCTCTGTCCGCAAGACCCCTGACACCGCCGCCATTCCCATTATTATTGTCACGGCACTCGTCAACCAGATCGAACCACTGCGACAGCTCCTCGGACCCCGTGACGCCTACCTCATTAAGTCAGAAGTACTTCCTACTGATATTATCGCTGTCGTTAAGAAGCTACTAGGCCAAGACGCAGTAAGTACCGAGGCGACTCCCTCACTGGGCATCACCAGCCAGCCCACAGATACACCACCAGCACCCGCTCCGGCTCCAGCTCCTCAGCCTAAAACGGATTAACTGCTGGCGTAGACTGAATCTCTGAAGGAACAATAATCCCCTGCGGATCACGCCCCCGCAGGGTACTTTGTTTAAAATCACTAACAGGTACTGAGGCTGAAGGCACTACTTCTGGGGATGGTGCAGCTATTTGCGGAGGTACGGAAGATGGAGCGATAATCTCTGGTGTCTGAAGTGTGGACCATCCAAGCCAAAGACTGATACCGACAGCGACAAGGGGAAGAAACATCATGAGAAATGATCCCACTTCAATACTGTGCTGAACTTTTCTCCGCAGAGGCTTTACCTGAGGTTTCTTCTGTATTGGAACTCGTTTTGGTTGCTTAGAGAAAAGAGCCATTATTCTTCATTAGGTCTAGTCGGGGAAGAGGTTTCCAGAGGCACTGAACCACCCCCAAATCCTGTGGTAGTTCCTGATGTATTTGCCGCAGCTCCCACTCCTGGTTTCACACCTTCTACATACCAAACAACCATACTAAATGCTGCAGTTACCCGATCCGTCCCCGGTGTTGGCGTTAGTAAGATCTGATCAATCTCCATAAAACGCTTCGTACGGTATGTCTGACGCGTGAACTGCTGCACCTGATCATATGTCCCACTCACAGAGAAAGTAACGTTCAAGCGCGGCAGGAGCGTTGAGGCGTACGGCGATGGTCCGTCAGCAGCTCCTCCCGCTGTGCGCGCAGCAGCAGCACCCGGTGTATAGCCCACCCCTGATAGTATAACACCCTCACTTGCAGTAAGTGCTTCTAACTCACTTGTTAGGTCGTACCGGCGGTCACCAACAGGAATCAGTTGATTCATAACCGGGAGTAGTACCTCAAACCTTGTCATAATGTCTGAATCTGACTTCAGTGACTGCGTCTTTTGTTTCTTGGGTGCGGAGATCGCTAATGCCTGCCCACGCTCTACTCGCTGAATAAGCTTTGCAATTGCCTGGATGCGCGGAGTGACCACACCCCAGAAACCACCAGCAAAAATAAGCGCACTAACTCCCACGACAATTGAAAAAACTGAAAAGCGTGCAGTAAGCTGTGTTCCTGGTCGTGATGTTTTTTTCGTTTTCATGATTATGGTCGTATTGCTGAAGAAGCTCCCGGTGAGGCGAGCGGAGTAGTTACCGGAGTCGGTACACTCATTGGTGCTGGCACAATGGCGGTAATCGAAAAGGTCACCTGGCGTGACACTGTGTCATATGCATAGGAGTCAAAGGTGACAGACCTTACAACATCAAGACTCTCCTGTTTAAGGTCATCAACGTAAGCGGAATACGATTGGTTATCCTGAGCAACTGCCGAAATCTTCAGCGTGATAGTAGTTGCTCCCCGACTAGCAGCCACACTCGTGAGTCGTATCCCCTCTGGAGAAAAGCGATTGATGAGCGGGTAGACCGCAACCCAATTCACTTCTTTTACCGCGAGGTCATTAATGAGAGACAGGCGCTGAGCAACAGTTGCCTTTGCGAGCTCACTCTCTTGGTCAGCCAGACTTTTTGCGGAACCCGCACTGCCCGAAACAGCAAATACCGGCGTAAGCCCTTCTGACTGCTCAACCTCAGTCCTAAAAAGAAGGTCAGCTTCCTGGTCTGCGTATACTTTCTCAATAACAAGTACCGCACTCAGTAGTAAGCCGAGTGGAGCACCACCCACAATAATACCAAGTAAAGCAGCCCCACCTAGCTGGCGCTGGCGCTGCCTCTTCCGAACGGTAAGTGGTATGAGATTAATACGCTTCATAGCTGGTATAGAGCGCTGCACCCAATGCGCCATAGAAACGTCGGTCGCAGAATGCTGGAATTTTTATCAAGCTCTGCGCAGGACTTACTGGTCGACTTGTTGCCACCGCATACGCCTCAGCAAAGCCGGCAATATTGGAACCCCCACCCGTAAGGAGAATGGGAACCTGGGCAGCGGGAACCCGCTCGCGAGATGCAAAAAAACGCACAACTCGCTCAACCTCTTCCGCAAGTGTCTCAATAAGTTTTTCAATTCCCGGCGCTATACGCACTTGCTCAATCTCTCCCGTACCTGGATTTCGAATGATGTTTGCACCCACATTAATAGTGCTCGCAATCCATACTGCGTGATTATATGCAAGTGAGATGGTGGTTGTTTCAGAGCCAACATCAACCAACACCACCGCATTCTTCAGGTTTGGCTGCACAATTGCACGGGTGAGCGCATTTGCCTTTGGCTCAATTGCACGCACGGTAAACTTACCGAGCTTTGCCACCTTCATGAAATCCTGAATGAATCGTCCACTTACTGCCACCGCCATCACCGATTGCTTTGTGCTATCTACTGTACTGCTCGGATTATTAGCAAGCGAGGTAACCGTTGACTCAGATTCATCATTCCCTTTTTCAGATTGCGTGGCAGCTGGGTCAGCGGGAGCTGGCACCGGTACCGGGTCTGCCATATCAAGTTGAGAAATAAGTGGCTGGTAATCAACCTCCATTTGATCAATAACATCGGGAAGAAATTCAGAAGCCGCAAGCCGTACTGCACCCGTCATCTGACTCTCAGGGAGTTGCTCAAGATCAAAGATCTTACGAAATACTACTGATTCAGAGATAGTGATTACTAACTCGCGCGCCTTGATTGGCTTTGGTGCAGCCGTTTTCAGCGCCTCCTGAATAGCACGAGTGACAATCTGATGATCAGGAAAACCATCACGAACAAGATACTGGTGATCGAGACGTATCTCTTTACACCCAATAAACTCAGGCTTTCTTCCTGAGCGAATACCAACTACCTTTACGGCAGCGTGTCCAATATCAATACCAGCGATAATATGTCCCATACGTGGTTATTGTATACCCCTAACCAACATTCACCAAGCTATAAATCGGCTGCAGAATTGAGATAAGAATAAAACCAACCGCGCCACCCATCACAATCATGATCACCGGCTCCAACAACGTTGATAAATTCTTTGCCATGGCATCAACATCTTTCTGGAAGAAACCACCAAGTACCTCAAAGATACCCGCTAAGTCACCTGATTGCTCCCCAACACTGACGAGCTGTCCCACCATTGGTGGGAAGTATTTTGACTTACGTATAGCAGTGGCAATACGGATACCATTCTGTACATCATCAGAGATCTTCTGAATCTCAAGCTCATAGACAGAATTCCCAATTACACCCTTCACAATTGAGAAAACGTCAATAATTGGCACACCAGAGGAAGCAAGTGAGGCGAAGCTCTCGCAAAAACGCGTCATATATGTCTTCTTCATGAAGGTTCCCATAACCGGGAACTTCATCTTATATTTGTCCCAGAAATACTGGCCTTTTTTGTTTGAAACCAGGAGCTTAAACGCGCCGATAACCCCGAGTACGGCAAGAATTGCAATGTACCAGCGGTAGATGAAGAAATCAGAGAGCGCCAGCAAGAACCGTGTTGAGGCCGGTAACGCGGTAGTAGACTCAGTAAAGAGCGTTGAAAGCTTTGGTAGGATGAACGTAATAACTACAATAATAACACCAACCAGAAGAACGCTAATGATTGCCGGATACATCAGAGCACCCTTTACCTTCGACTGCAGATCTGCTGCACGCTGCTGCTGAATTGCCAATTTCTGAAGCACTGAAGGAATATCTCCGGTGCGCTCTGCAGCCTTCACCATCTGACAGAAAATCGTCGAGAAGGTACGTGGGTGCTTGGTAAGGGCTTGTGAAAAGGGAATACCCGATTCAACATCAGCCACAACCACACTGAGAATCTTTGCCAACGGCTTGCTGGTGGTCTCCTCCGCAATACCATGCAAGGCCTGAACCAGGGTCACTCCCGCCTTCAACATAACCGCTAGCTGCTCAGTAAAAATGATGCGATCTTTAAGGCCAACCTTCGTAAAGCGATCCATAAACTTGATCTTTTCACCCGAATTTTTGCCGGTTGCCGGAATCAATTTTAATGGTGTTCCCTGAGTACGGAGTTGTTGAAGTGCTTCAACGGTACTTGCAGCCTCGATATTGCCGTTTTTTAACGAACCATCGGCGGTACGCAGGGTATAGGAAAAAATTGGCATATGATTATTCCTTGGTTACACGCCACACCTCGGCAATGGTAGTCATGCCCCGAAGTGCCTTACTTACCCCATCTTGAATCATCGTCATCATACCCTCTTCAATTGCTTTCTGAGTAATCGAGCCACCGGAGGCGCGCTTCAGAACCAGCTCACGGATTGGCTCAGTAACGTCCAGCACCTCGAACACGCCAAGCCGTCCTTTGTAGCCAGTTTTTCCACACTTATCACATCCCTTGCCCACTGCGCATTCAAGCTTTGGCTTGTCATACTTTTCTCGCTCCGACTTTGGCATGGCGGCAATGATCGCCCGAACCTCCTTCTCTTCGGCATCAGTCAGTACGTAGTTTTCTTTGCAGTGATCACAAATCTTGCGGGTCAGACGCTGACCAATAACCGTATGCACCGACGAGGTAATGAGGAACGGCTCAACTCCCATGTCAATAAGACGCGGGAATGCACCTGCCGAGTCGTTCGTATGCAGTGTGGAAAGTACTACGTGTCCCGTCAGTGCTGCATTTACTGCCATATCAGCCGTTTCATGGTCACGAATTTCTCCAAGCATGACGATGTCCGGATCCTGACGAACAACAGCACGCATTCCTGAAGCAAAGGTGTAACCGATTTCCGAGTGCATCTGACTCTGGTTAATACTCTCAATACGGTACTCGACCGGATCTTCTAGGGTCAGAATGTTTACGTCTTCTGACATAAGTCCACCAAGAATCGCATAGAGCGTAGTGGTCTTACCCGAACCCGTAGGACCAGTGACCAAGATCATGCCGTGGCTGCGCTCACTATTCTTATTCAGCACCTCAAGACCACGATCCATCATACCGGTGGTCTCCAGCTGAACAATACCCTTCGATTTATCAAGGATACGCATAACAATCTTTTCTCCAAACACCACCGGGATTGTCGAGAGACGGAAGTCGATTACGCGGTTTCCTTCCATCGTAATTTGCAGACGGCCATCTTGTGGAATACGCTGCTCATCGATACGGAGATTCGCCAAGATTTTAAAGCGCGCAATGATGGCGTTTTGGACTTCCTTAGGAAGTTCCAGCTTCTTATGCAGGATGCCGTCCTGGCGATAGCGTACGACTACCTTGTGCTCATATGGCTCAATATGAATATCCGAGGAACCTTCGCTCACCGCACGCTTCAACAGCGAGCTCACAATACGCGCTGTAGGTGAGTCATTTTTCTCAAGACTTGAGACATCCTCACCCTGGGCACTTTGAACGTCTTTTTCAGAGAACCCGAAATCGCCAGACTGGATCGCCTTCTGCACCTCTGCCTGAAGTCCAGTATACTGGTCAAGTACCTTCAGTACGTCATCTCGGGAAGAGAGTACAATCTTAATAGCAAGATTTGTTTGCTTTCGTAGCGCCTGAATACCGTCATAATCTTCAGGATCAACCATGGCGATCATGAGCTCTCCCTCATTCAGCTCAAGCGGCACTGCCAACAGCTGACGTGCCATTGATTGCGGAATCAGAGAAAGGATCTCACGCTCAACTTTTACATCACCAATCGCTCGGTACTCAACATTTGAGATCCTGCCAATCGGCT
>JAGVEG010000033.1 GCA_020058355.1 Candidatus Berkelbacteria bacterium | reverse complement strand
GGTATACCCCAGTGATCATGCAGAAGGCTGGTGCAGTGCATTCCTGCACGCACGCAAACTTGCTGACGTCCCAGGAGGTCGGCCATGTCATGAGCGTGAAGATTCGGTGAATAAAAAGAAAGAACACTACTGGGTAGTTCTGGGGAAAGTAGGGTAATCTCAGGCAGTTCCGCAAGTGCTGATCGCGCTTGTGCGATGCACTGTGCTTCATGAGCAAACAGCTCATGCATATCGTGAGACCAGAGCCAGCTCAGTGCGGTGCTTAGTGCAATGGCGGTATGGTTTGCAGGAGAGCCTGCCTCAAAGCGTTGAGGAATCTCTGACCACTGCGGTGCAAGATTGGCTTCAATTCGAGTAACGCTTCCGCCACCACGAAGGGTAGGAGTGAGTTCGGTGAGTAGTTCTTTGCGTACCCAAAGAACACCACTTCCTGCTGGTGCGTAGATCTTGTGCCCCGAGAAAACAAGGGCATCAACTCCAAGATCACCTACCGAGAGGTGGTGGTGAGGTGCACTCTGCGCGGTGTCAAGAACAATAACGCTACCTGGATACTGCTTCCGTAGTTGCTGCGTATCGGTCAGGGCGCCAGTTACATTATGAACATGGCTGGCACAGACAATATCAGGATTGCCTTCTGGGTATGTGGGGAGGCTGGTTTCGGTGAGCGGTGCAGTGATTACTTGATCTGCAGGCCACGGCAGGATCAGGCTGTGATGCTCATGCTCACCAATAAGAACAGTGCTCGTAGGTTTTCTTGCAAGGAGGAGCTGAGCAATAAGGTTGAGGCCTTCGGTACTATTGCGGACGAAGATAATCTCGCTTGTTTCAGCACCAAGGAGGGAGGCAATGTTCTCGCGGGCTGCCTCGTAGGCTTCAGTTGCTGTTGAGGCAAGGGGGTAGAGTCCACGATGAATAGGAGCTTGGTGAAGTACAGATGCTGTGAGTGTATTGAGCGCTGGTTCACACACCAAACTCGTGGCCGCTGTATCTAGATAGATAAGGCCAGGTTGCTGCTCAAAGATGGGGAAGAGATCGCGGTTCATTGGTGGAGAAAACTCTCGGTCAGCAGTACCTTAGCAGAATTCGGGGTGATCCCACGAGAAGTAAGGTAAAACAGGTCAGTTGGCTGAAGGGATCGTACTGTTGCAGCGTGTGAACATTTTACCTCTGGGTTCTGGATTTCAAGACCTGGGAGGAGCCAGCATTTTGCCTCGGGGCCATCAAGGAGTGCGTGGAGTGAAAGGTATGACTGGGTGTTCTTGGCTTCCGAGAGGATGTGAATGGTACCGGTGATTCGAGGATGTGCTGTATCTTCCACGAGAAGGTGGATATCGGTTTCTGCTTCAGTACTTGGTGCCGCATGTTTGATATGCAAAATGAGGGAATTCGCAGCGGTGCCACCAACTGTATCGCGGAACACAATATTCGCACGCACCCCAGGACTGGCAAGAATAATAGTCAGTTCTTGGTGGCTTGGGTGGAGATCACGAAGTAGTACAAGGTGGTCACCTACCTCAGTAAGATTGAGAGTGTGGCTACTTGGCAACGAACGAAGGCTCAGCTCGTGAGTAACACCTGATTGAAATGAAAGGCGTTGTGCTCCCATGGCTAGCCTACACTCCCTTCCATCTCAAGCTCGATGAGCCGGTTCATTTCCACGGCATACTCCATGGGTAGTTCTTTTACAATTGGTTCCATGAAGCCGTTTACAATAAGCGCGGTGGCAACCTCTGGTTTGAGGCCACGGTTTTGCAGGTAGAGGAGTTGCTCTTCGCCTACTTTTGAGACAGAGGCTTCATGCTCAATCTGGTTATCCTCGTGCTGGATGTCGATGGTGGGATAGGTGTCAGAGCGTGATTCATCATTGAGGAGAAGGGCGTCACAGACAACCTTACTCGTTACGTGGTGTGCAGCCTTGGTGGCCTTCACAATCCCACGGTAGCTGGTGCGCCCACTGCCAAACGAAACCGACTTACTAGTAATCAGTGAGCTGGTATGGGGTGCAAGATGGATGGCTTTAGCTCCCGCGTCTTGGTGCTGGCCAGATCCGGCAATTGCAAGGGAGAGAATCTCGGCGCGGCTGTACGGTTCGCGAAGTAATACCGATGGATACTTCATCGTTACTTGGCTACCAAGGTTACAATCAACCCATTCCATGGTTGCAGCACGGTCGGCAACGGCTCGTTTTGTAACCAGGTTATAGACCGCGTTACTCCAGTTTTGAATCGTCGTGTAGCGGACCCGGCTTTCTGATTTGCAGAATACCTCTACTACGGCAGCATGGAGCGCGGAGTCGCTATAGGTTGGGGCTGAGCATCCTTCCACATAGTGAACGTAGGAATCAGGTTCAGCGATAATAATGGTGCGTTCAAACTGACCAACTTGGTTGGCGTTGATACGGAAGTAGGCCTGAAGAGGAACTGAAAGTTTAACTCCCTTTGGGATGTAGACAAATGAGCCGCCACTCCACACGGCAGTATTCAGTGCGGCAAACATGTTGTCTGTAGCGGGGATAATCGTGCCGAAGTATTTCTGAACAAGCTCGGGATGCTCGCGTACTGCGGTATCCATATCACAAAAGATAACGCCGAGATCCTGCCATTCTTGCTTCAGGTTGTGGTAAATCGCTTCACTATCATACTGAGCACCAACGCCAGCCAGGAGGGCGCGCTCGGCTTGGGGTACCCCAAGGCGATCGAAGGTTGTTTTGATACGGTCAGGCACATCGTCCCAGGTGCGCTCGGCCCGGTCTGTCGCTCGGGAGAAAAAGGTAATTTCATCAAGGTGTAGCTTCGAGAGGTCTGGCCCCCAGCTGGGGAACTTGGCTGCCTGAAACGCAGCAAATCCCGCCAAGCGCTTCTCAAGCATCCAGCGGGGTTCATTTTTGAGGGCGCTGATTTCGCGGACGGTAGCTTCAGTTAAGCCGCGCTCGGTACGGGCGCGCGAAGATTCAGGATCCGCAAATCCAAACTGATAGCTTGGCGGAGTAAAGCTCACTGTTGATAGCCGCTTACTTCTACTGTTTGAGCAAGCTCAGGACCACCATCACTGGTGATGCTACCATTTTGAAGAATTACCACGCGGTCAACCGGCGCGTACTCAAGCAGGCGCTGGTAGTGGGTGATAATCAGGCAGGTGGTAGTGCGGGGAAGGTTGGTGATGGCTGAGCCAATGGCACGAAGCGCGTCGACATCAAGACCTGAATCGATCTCATCAATAATCACGAGGCTTGGCTCAAGAACAAGGAGCTGCAACATCTCAAGTCGCTTTTTCTCACCACCAGAAGCTCCTTCATTTACTGCTCGCTGTGCAAAAGAAACAGGGAGACCAACGACGGCAAGGCTGCTTTTGAGGAGCTTTAAAAAATCAGTGTGTGTCAGGGGGGTGCGGCCTTGAGCGGCGTCAAGTTCTTGGCGAGCAATGCGAAGGAATTGGCTGAGGGGTACGCCCGGGAGGCTGACCGGGTATTGAAAGGCAAGAAACACACCGGCCTGTGCCCGCTCGTGAGGCTCACAGCTCAGGAGATCAATGCCGTTGTAGCTCATGCTTCCATCGGTAACCACATAGTCAGGGTGTCCGGCCAAGGTGGCGGCTAGGGTTGATTTACCAGAGCCATTTGGGCCCATCAAAGCGACTCGTTGTCCAGTTGGAATATCCAGACTTAACGAGGTAATGATCTGGGTGTCGGCGGTGCTAACAGAGAGATTATGAAGCGAGAGCATGGGAGAAATTCAGGGGTGTAGTGGGGGCGGCGTGGGTGATGGTCTCGTCATTAACGGATCGTACATCCTCAAGACCATCAACTTGGAGGAGGAGCATTTCACGGATGCCGTAGTCGAGGGTCATTGTAGCTGCGGCGCAGCCATCGCAGGCACCCTGGAAGCGCACATAGGCAACCTTGTCTTCCGAGAGATCAACCAACTCAATACCTCCGCCGTGAAGGCCGAGTACGGGGTTTGCTTGGGCAAGGAGCTCGATAATCTTATCGCGCATGGTAGATACAGGGGTGCTCATCTGGCGTAAACTACCACATCTTGACGCTTTTCGGCTAGGATGAACGCATGTCACTTTTCAGAGCTGCTTTTTCGCATCTTGTTGAGACCTCACTGCAGGATCAGTTAGGTGTTGGATTATGGTCACCGCTTGCCCGTGGCCTGGTTGAAGGAAGGCAACTATCTCTGGTCGGTGATGCCTTTTGGTGGTCAGCACCCGTGCTTACTAAGGTGTATCCTGCCGATGGGCAGGGAGAAGATCAGCGTGAGCGCGTGTTGATGATTGCCGCCGCACTCGCGGCTTCCCTTGAGACGAGTCTTGCCGCCGCCTTGCAAAAGGCAGGGATTGAGCAGGGGATTCAAGTGCCAGTTGTTGAAGGTGAGCGGATCGGTGGTGGTGTGCAGGCGCGGGTTGCGCGTAAGGTCTATCAACTCCTTACGGTTGAGGCAGCTGAAGTAGAGGGATATGAGATTGGTCGGGTGAGCCGAGTGGTAATTGAGCAGGCAGTTATGCGTGGTGACCAGGTGCTTATTTTGGCGCAACAGAATCCACGGTTAATGCTGGGACTACTTTTGTTTAACTCCCCACTGCATGATGGGGTTGCTCAGCAGGTGGCTCAGTTGGCAAGTAAGGGAGTGAAGTTGCGCGCTTTTGTTGAGCAGCAAGATCGTCTTCGTCGCGAGGCGTGGTGGCCGAGTCACGCAGAGGTGCGCAGCCGGGCAGCTGCGGTGCGAGATCTTGGTATTGATCGTGCGGGACTTGTTCTTACGGTTCATGATGCTGGAGATATGTGGACGTGGAGTATCGGTGCTCAAACGCTAGGTACCACTGGTGTGTTGCCCTTGGATACGCTGTATACTGCTTCTGAGACGGCGCTGCGTAGTGCGCGGCGGCGTTACCCACTTTGGAATTAACGTTTTGCCATGCTAAGCATTGATGTTTCAGCGCTTCGAGGCGGTGAGTTTGCACTTGATGACGCGCAATGGGACCAGCTTTCAAGCGAGGTTGCGGCACTCCATGCTCACATGCATGAGCAGCGCTTCGCAGGGAAGGTGGGATTTCTTGAATTGCCCTATCAATCTGATGAGCAGATTAGTAAGGTTGAGGCGCTTGCAGAAGTGGTTCAATCTCACTCCAAGTACTTTGTTGTTATTGGTATTGGGGGTTCTGATCTTGGCGTGCGTGCGGTGCACCGTGCTCTGAATCCCTTAGCGTTTAACAGGTTAAATCCTAAAGTCGAGCTGCATTTTGTGGGTGACACTACTGATCCGCAGGTGCTCCATGAAGTGCTCGCGCAGGTTGATTTGACCCAGACCACCCTCTGTATGATTTCCAAATCAGGAAGCACGGTTGAGCAGGCGAGTAGCTTCTTGATCCTGCGAGATCTCCTTACTCAGGCAGTTGGAACTGATGAGGCGCGTAAACGTATTATTGCGATTACCGACCCCGCTACTGGCGCGCTTCGGCAGCTGGTAAACGAAGAAGGCTATCAGAGTCTTGAGATACCCAGTAATGTTGGGGGCCGGTTCTCAGTATTTTCTGCTGCTGGTTTGTTTCCACTGGCAGTTGTTGGTGTGGCGATTCGTGAGCTGTTGGCTGGAGCCAAGGCAATGGATCAGTGGGACCAGTCTGAGGTTTCGTTGAGCAATCCTGCCCTTGCTTTTGGCGTGCTGCACATGCACCTGCATGAGAAAGGAGTACCGATGGCGGTCTTTATGCCCTATCAGCATTCACTCCGCGAAGTAGGATTTTGGTTCCGCCAGCTCTGGGCGGAGAGTCTTGGAAAAGCTCTGTCGGCGTCCGGCGAAGCACTACCAACAAAGGTTTCACCAACCCCGATCGCAGCTCTTGGTCCAACGGATCAGCACTCACAGCTGCAGTTATATATGGAAGGCCGAACTGACAAGGTCTTCACGATTGTAACGGTTGCCCACCAAGCGGTTGATTATCAGGTGCCTGAAGCCTTTGCTCATATTGAAAGTCTGCAGTACTTGGGAGGAAAATCGCTCTCTACCATCCTCCAGGCTGAGGCAACAAGCACGGCTGATGCACTGATTGAAATGGGGAAGCCCGTGATCCGAGTACAGCTTGATGAACTCTCAGCAACTACTATAGGTGAACTCCTCTATTTCCTTGAGCTTGCTACCGCCTACGCTGGATGGAAATTAGGGGTCAATCCCTTTGATCAACCTGGCGTCGAGCGCTCAAAACAGCTCATGTACCATCTGCTCGGTAGGTGGTGAGCAGTCTAGAAATTTATAAAGTCGGACGTTCCTGATCCGGCGATATAACTAAAGCCAATATCATAGCTGGTACCTGCTGAAAAAGTAACTGGGTTAACGAGTTTAGGTGTTGGATTATTGCCAAGATAATTTCGTTGAAATCCTGAAGCTGCGTTGTAGCTGGTTGCTGCCAAGTAGGGACCGAGGGGTGTGGCACTGGGAATCCATGAAGGATCTTTGGTGAAGTTAAAAGAGATGGTATAGGTGCCCGGTGTAATGGTTGAGGTAGCCAGGGTGTAGCTGTTCAGGTTTGAGATTGTGGTTGCAGACCCACCTCCAGTAGGTGTAAGGGTCATGCTCGCATTGCGGGTAGGCGGCGTGATTGCCGAAGTTGAGCATGAGTACGCACTCGAGATATCTGACCAGCTACATGATTGCCCGTTTGCGATACGGAGTGTCGCCTGTGAAGGATTTGCAGTATATCCCACAAGTCCACTCTGGGTAAATCCAAAGAACGAGTTATCAACTTCTCGTAGTTGGGTATAGACCGAAAAGTCAGAGGTGCCATCAAGAAGCTGGCGCACACCACTGGAAGGAGTGGTCGGTACGTAATAGCCATACTCGTAGTTGGCTGGTGGGTTTGTTGAGGTGGCTCCGTAGGAGAGAGAGTCGGCGTTCTCTACGCCGGTAAAAATTGTACGCAGTGTTCCACCTCCGCCACTCGTTAACACATCAGCCCCAGCCCCGGGGTTATTTGAGATTATAGAACCTGTTGTACCAAGTGAGCTTACTGACTTTCCAAGTGCGGTAACATCATTTTTTACCCGTGCTGTCCGCGCTTTTGCTCGTGAGCTACCAACACTTACAATTGAAAGTGAGGACAGAATGCCAATAATACTTATAACAACAAGGAGCTCAATCAGAGTGAAAGCAGGTGTATTCTTCATTGCTATAGTATAAGTACATTTGACTAATACTACTACTTTTTTTGTGCTGAGATTGATCCTCTACACGACTGCTGATGATCTGCTAGGCTAGGAACTGTCTGGTAAATTAATGAACCATTATGAAGCACACCATTGTTGCCCTCCACGCACGCGAAATTCTTGACTCACGCGGTAACCCCACCGTTGAAGTTGACGTTACTCTGGCAAATGGTAGTAATGGCCGCGCGGCTGTTCCTTCTGGTGCCTCAACCGGAAGTTACGAGGCAGTAGAGCTCCGCGATGGCGATAAGTCACGCTACCTTGGAAAGGGTGTACTGGGCGCAGTTGAACATGTAAACGGTGAACTTGCCGATGCACTTGTTGGTCAGGAATTCACCCAGGAATCTCTTGATGCAGCCATGATCACGCTTGATGGGACCTCAAATAAGGGTCGACTGGGTGCTAATGCAATCCTCGGTATCTCAATGGCGTTTGCCCACGCAGCTGCTGATAGTGAAGAAATGCCACTGTACGCATACTTCCACCAGATCTCAAACACCGAGAAGGCAATGACCCTTCCTGCTCCTATGATGAATATCTTGAATGGTGGTAAGCACGCTGAGAAGTCAACTGATCTTCAGGAGTTCATGGTGATGCCACTTGGCTTTACTTCGTTTACTGATGCGCTTCGCGCCGGTGCAGAGGTATTCCACGCACTGAAGAAGATGCTCCACGACAAGGGCTTTGGTACTACCGTTGGTGACGAGGGTGGTTTTGCGCCAAGCCTACCAAACAACGAAGCTGCCCTTCAGCTGGTAGTTGAGGCAATTGAAATGGCTGGCTACAAGCCAGGCGAGCAGATGGGTATTGCTATTGATGCTGCAGCAACTGAGCTCTACGAAGACGGGCTCTACAACCTGGCTTCAGAAGGTCGCAAGCTCACCAGCATGGAAATGGTTGATCTGTACGCAAGCTGGGTAGAGAAGTATCCAATCGTTTCTCTTGAGGACGGTCTTTCCGAGGATGACTGGGAGGGCTACCAGGCGCTCACCGCTAAGGTTGGCGATAAGCTCCAGATTGTTGGTGACGATCTCTTCGTAACCAATGTTGAGCGTCTGCAGCGTGGTATCAACGAGAAGGCTGGTAACTCAATTCTGATTAAGCTCAACCAGATCGGTACCGTAAGCGAAACCATTGCGGCAGTACAGCTCGCTGAAAAGAACGGCATGACTGCAATTATTTCACACCGTTCAGGTGAGACCGAGGATGTAACCATTGCAGATTTCGTTGTAGGTCTTGCAACCGGACAGATTAAGACTGGTTCTGCGTCACGCACCGACCGCATCGCAAAGTACAACCAGCTCCTTCGCATCGAAGAGTCACTGGCTGAACATGCTGTCTTTGCTGGTCGCGCTGCTATCAATCAGCTTGTCTAAATGGCACGCCTCAGTAAGGGTCCTGTAGCCCTCATTATTCTTGACGGCTGGGGGCATCGTGAGGACTCACAAGACAATGCAGTCCAGGCAGCACATACGCCTTGCTTTGATCAGATCTGGCAGAAACAACCCCATACACTACTAGAGGCTTCCGGATTGGCAGTAGGTCTGCCGGAAGGTCAGATGGGCAACTCAGAGGTTGGTCACACCACTATTGGCGCTGGTAAGGCGCTGGATACCGATTTGGTACGCATCAATAAGGCAGTTGCTCGCGGTGATATTGCAGACAATCCCTGCATTGCGGCCCTCTTTTCTCATGTAATCATGCATGATTCACGCCTGCATCTGTATGGCATACTCAGTGATGGAGGTGTGCACGGTCATCAGGAACACCTGTTTGGCATCCTTCGCGCCGCCGCTGCCACTGGTGTTCAAAAAATTGCAGTTCACCTCTTCACTGACGGGCGCGATGTTGGTCCACGCAATGCTCCAGGATACCTCGCTGCTCTTGCGGCTGTATTACAGGAGACGGGTGTTGGGTACATTGCTTCGCTTGCTGGACGCTACTTCCCGATGGATCGTGACAAAAATTACGACCGGGTTGAGAAGTTCTTTGTGGTAGGTGTTGCTCCTGGTGCAACGGCTGTTTCACAAACACCAGTAGAGTATATTGCTGGAAACTACGCGCAAGACGTCACTGATGAGTACCACGAACCAGTTGCATTTGCCGATGCGCTCGGTGAGACGCATGGTGTAGAGATGCACGATGCTTGTTTCGTGTGGAACTTCCGCAAGGATCGCGTTCGTATGTTTACTGAGCGCCTCCTTGAGGTTGCTTTGGAAAAACACGTGTTGGTTGGGACGATGACGCAGTACGATCCAAACTTCATTGTTGACGTGGCGTTCCCTCCGGAGGTTATTTCAACCACCTTGGCAAAAGAGATTTCAATGGCCGAGCTGACGCAGGCACACATTGCTGAGACTGAGAAGTTCCCTCACGCAACCTATTTCTTGAATGGTGGAAGAGAGGTGCCCCATCCCGGAGAGCGTCACATTCTTCAGGATAGTCGTAGAGATGTGGCTACGCATGATGAGGCACCTGAAATGCGCGCACGAGAAATTGCCGACTCAACCATCGAAGAGCTGCGTGCGGGTACTGACTTTATCTTTGTGAATTTTGCTAACGCCGATATGGTAGGGCACACCGCAAACGTATCAGCCATTATTACTGCTGTTGAAACTACCGATGCACAACTGGCTCGTGTACTCGCAGTTGTT
>JAGVEG010000102.1 GCA_020058355.1 Candidatus Berkelbacteria bacterium | reverse complement strand
GAAATTGGTAAGAACATGACTGTCTTTGAGTACAAAGATGACATTCTTATCGTCGACATGGGATTCCTCTTCCCTGATGCAGACATGCCAGGCGTAGACTACATCATCCCTGATGTCAGCTACCTAGAGGAGAAGAAGCACAAGATTCGTGGTGCGATTATCACCCATGGTCACCTTGACCATATCGGTGCAATTCCTTACCTCATTGAGAAGCTTGGCTTCCCAACCATGTACGGAACTCCGGTTACCATGGGTCTTGTGAAGAACCGTCTTGAGGAATTCAACCTGCTTGGTATGGGTAAGATTGCTACAATCGACCCTACTAAGGATGTTCTTCAGCTTGGTTCCTTTACCGTTCGCCCATTCCGTTTGATCCACTCTATTCCTGGCTCAATCGGTCTTGAAATTGAGACATCAAACGGTCGTATCTCCTACTGTACCGACTGGAAGTTTGACTACGCACCAGCTGAAGGCCAGCAAGTAGACCTTCGTGAGTTGGCTGCCGTTGGTACCCGTGGCGTTGATCTTCTGTTCTCAGACTCAACCAATGCTACCAAGCCAGGCCACACCATCTCTGAAAAGGTGATCGAAGCTGAGCTTGATAAGTCTGTTGCCGCTGCTGATGGCCGCGTGGTTATCGCCATGTTCGCCTCGTCACTCGCCCGCGTCCAGCAGACAATTAACATTGCTGCCAAGCATAACCGTAAGGTAGTAATTGTTGGCCGCTCTATGCAGAAGAACATCGAGATGATGGTTTCCATGCGCGCCATGACCATTCCACCAAATACGATGATCTCTGATCGTGAGCTCACCCGCTTTAACGATAATCAGATCCTCGTCCTGACTACTGGTGCTCAGGGTGAAGAACGTGCCGGGCTTAACCGCATGGCATCTGGTGAGCACAAGACTATCAAGGTTCGCAAGGGCGACACTGTAATCATCTCAGCAAGCCCAATTCCTGGTAACGAAAAGTCGGTTAACGGCGTTATGAACCTGCTCTATAAGGCTGGAGCTACCGTTATCTACAACGTTACCGCAGACGTACACAGCTCTGGTCACGCCTACGCTGAGGACCTCAAGCTGATGCTTGCCCTCATGCGTCCAAACTACTTCCTCCCACTGCACGGTGAGCGTCCAAAGCTGGTTGCCCACGGAAAGTTGGCTGAAGAGGTTGGCGTAAACCCGAACAACGTAATTATTGCCGACAACGGATCCATTGTTGAAATGGACCACACTGGTCGCGTCTTCCTTACCGAAAGTCACGTTCCCGCAGGCTACGTCATGGTTGACGGCCTCGGCGTTGGTGACGTTGGTACGGTAGTCATCCGTGATCGCCAGGTAATGGCGAAGGAAGGTGTCTTTGTAACCATTAGCGTCTTTAACAAAGCTCGCAAGCAGTTCATTGGTTCACCTGACATTATTTCACGTGGCTTCATCTACATGCGTGAGAACGAGCGCTTCGTAAATGATATCCGTAGCACCGTCCGTACCTTCCTTGCCTCACATGAGCAGGCTCTGCGTGGTCCTGATGATATGGCCGAGCTCAAGAATGACCTCCGCTCAATGCTCGAAAAACTCCTCCGCGAGAAAACCGAGCGCGAGCCAATGGTTATCCCGGTAGTGATTGAGATCTAGTTTGAGTACACATTAATCTCTTGGAATAGCCCCAAAGAAATAGTTGAAGCCCCGCATTGCGGGGCTTCTTTTAGAAACATTATCCAGTTTTTTTGAGTATGAATTCATACCTCCATTTACAATTACCTCCGGCTATCTTCGGGACCTTCTTACCTTTTCTTTTCGACATCTGGACTACATCCAGCTCATGTTTTTTAGCTATAGCCACCGCAACCCCAAGTGCATGGGTACGCGGATGAAAGCGATACTCGTTTCTTGAGATGCTAAACTCCCCCATCTCAAGTCCAGTACTATAATCAAGGAGAGCCTTTAGCCTACCCCTATCATCAAAAAGTCCTGGTACCTCCAGTACATAGGAGTCAGACATAACTGTCCAAGCGTAGTGCCTGCCCTCGGGAATGTCTTTGCCTGTATGCGCAACCTCTAGAAGGACTACTAAGCGTCCATATTCAATATCCTTGGTCATTTCTTCTTTTTCCCATGGCGATGTGCCGTGGTCGTTCTATCCCCAATTTGATGATACGTCAACACCATGCTGTAGTCATACTTTGGACTCACGTACAGGGTTTCCTCTGAGGTAAAAATAACCGGCCTCTCGCAAGAAGCCGGTCAAAAAATCATCCTTCATGCCACGGAATTCCTAATGGTGAAGAAATACTCTCGGGCCACCAATCTGGTTTTCGTACCGTTATCGGGCGTACCTCCCGGGAAATGAGCTTATCATTACGTAAAATGTCAACGGGCAGATTCCACTTACCAGCCGCCTCTAAACAGAAGGGAACATACCAGTCTTCGTCTTCGTATACTTCTTGCTCATCGGCCAAAATAACCGTTAGTGTTTCAAGCTTGTTACCAAGACGAATCATTGCCACGGCAATGAGCTCTTCTGCCTGCCCGAGTACTTGTGGGGCAACAAAAACACTCTGCAGATACCCCTCCTGCGTCACATCGAGCCACAATACTGGACGCAACCCCTGAAAAACAATTGCAAGCAGTAGTCCCTGCTCTTCATTGTCCTCCAGATCACTCCGTAATTTTCTTTGCATTTCTTGAAGCGCTAGAGCGTTCCCGGTAAAGTCAGCGACATCAATCGGAAAACCTTGCTCTACGCTCTTCAGCACTACAAACTGCACAATATACCCGCTCCCCACTTTACTTTCGCCAAGCTTCTTGATCAACCAATTTGCGAGAATATTTTTTAGTTTTTTCATTCTTTTTCTCTTTCATAGTTTCAGGTCGGCTGCCCAGGATTTGCACCCAGGTGACCTTGTTCAGCCGAAATAAAAAGTGTGCCCGGCACACTTATAAAAATAGACACTTACCTCCTCCTTCCTGATCCTGCCGGTGTCGAAATCTCCCCTGCGTAGCCAGCCCTATCGGGGTGTTGCCAATATGCCATGGCAATCCCTTCAATCTGGTCACGAGTGAGTTTTTCAAGCTCACTCAGAGAGAATCCCTTTGCCTGCAGGAAGGCCAGGGGGTTGCGGATTACTCCGCTACGACGAGACAAGGTTTGTGTTCCCATGTTCTCAACCTCCTACCGACGGCCCTAGCTGAATCAAACAGCCACTTCCCCATTCAGGGAGCCGATATGGATGGCCTGGCAGTGCTTACGCGATTTACCAGGCCCAAAAAAAACCAACCCTTTCTTTGTCTCTCAAACTTTTTTGTGGTGATTGTGCTCCGCACCGTCTTCTCGGGGCGGATTGCTTTGTGGTTAGCTTGACCACTTTCGTCAAAGACACAGGAAGCAACTCCTCATTGGACAGGCGCGATGGCTCGATGCTACTTATAATAAGCGACATCTAAACGCACACTGCATCTCACGATGTTCTGGCGAACCAGGAAGAATCGTGACCCTCACAATCACCACATACTCCCGAAGGAGCACCACAACCCCTTATGTAAAGAAGCTCTGGTGCTCCCACCCTACGTATCCAACGTAAGGTGAGTGGGACGAGCTACTTTCCATAGGAACGTAGCCAGGTGGTGAGTAAGTACTCACCAGTTTCGGGGTCCATACCCTTTCGTATCCATGTGGTGCTGAGACTTTCCCCGTCCTTTACGCATACACGCGCTTCTTGGACGCAAAAATCATGCACATCGTAGAGTGAAAGGGTGTTTGGTGAGCTACCAAACCCATCCACATCCTCTTCTAACCGAGAATGCAGGTTATCAAGCGCAAGTTCAGCCGATGTAAAACGGCCGACACAACGCTTGCGTGAACGCTCACCAACATTGCCGTAGTCAATGACCACAAGCAGAAACTTCCCGTCATTGCGTCCGGCCGCCGCCTGGGTGGTTTTGTTGTTGTTCATCAGTATGAGACAGGGGCAGTTGCAACTACCCCTAGTCCCTGTACACACTTCTCGAGACATAAAAGGTGTTCTCGAGAGTCCCCTGTGAGTCGCGCGAACTCACCATCATCCATGGTGGGGCAACAGTTCATCG
>JAGVEG010000062.1 GCA_020058355.1 Candidatus Berkelbacteria bacterium | reverse complement strand
CGTTTTGCAAGGACGACAACTTCGTCATTAATACTAACCCGGCCCTGTTCAATTTGGCGTTGCAAAGCCGCCCGACTATAGTCAGAGAAGTGCTGGGCAAGAACGATATCAAGCCGGCCAGATTCGGTGGCGGTAAAGTGAGGCATACCTGGGAACCGTAGCAGAGTCTATCCCTATTGGATAGAGATGCTAGCTTTTTCCCCATCGCCCAGTGAGCGGGTGCGCTCAACCACGCCTTCAAGTTTTTGGAGGCGCTTGTCGGCAGACTCAAAGGCGGATCCAGCGTTCTTGAGGTGCTTACCGACAAGTTCGTACTGCTCGCGGAACTGATCAACCTGAGTATCCAGCTCACCCAGTTGTTGGAGGATCTCACGAGTGCGCTCTTCTACTTCCATGCCCCGCAAGCCCATAAGAATAACTTGGAGATAGGCATAGAGCGAGCTTGGTGACACAGGGATCACATGCTTACTAAAGGCGTACTGCAGGAGCTCGGTGCCACCGCCGACAAGGAACGACTGATAGTAGACATTCTCAGCCGGAACATACATAAGGGCAATCTCAAGGGTACCCTGCCCTGGCTGGAGATACTTCCGGGCGATTTCATCGATGCGTGCCTTTACATCACGATTAAACTGGCTGGAAACGAGCTCCTCACCTTCTTGGGGGAAGTTGCTGAGTGGGAACTTGGCATCAATGGGAAGTACGAGTTTATCGCGGAGCTGTACAACAGCGTCGACGATCTCGCCGCTAGGAAAGCGGTACTGAGTACTAAATGCGCTTAAGGGAAGAATATCGGCGAGAAGGCGTTCAAGAAGAGTTTCGCCAAAGGTACCGCGACTCTTGGGGGCCTGGAGAACCTGCTGTAGTGAGCGTACCCCCTGCCCAAGTTCGATCAGGCGGTTATTGGTTTCACGGAGCTGGGCCAGCTGCTGCTGAACCTCTCCTACCGTCTTTGAGGTGGTTTCAAGACGTTCTGAGACACGGTTTTGAATGAGTTCACCGGACTTTTGCTGGAGGCTGAGCTGCTCGATAAGCTGTCTCCCCTGCTCCTGGAGCTGCTGGGTGAGGCGATCGCGGAGCTCGGCATTTGCACGCTGCTGATTGTTCAGCTGGCCGGCAAGTACACCAAGAATAACGATAACGACGAGAAAGAGCGCACTAACAGCGATGAGGGTAAGAGTGTTCATAGTGACTGCAACAGATGGCTAGAGGGAGAAATTGTCGAGGTTTCCATAAAGTAGTATACCGAACATGCGTACGGTATGTCTAGTGGGGTGAGCGACCAAATGCAAACGGACAGATCTCTTTGTAATCGCAGTACTGACAAATAGTAAACCCGGGTGTTGCCGTAAAGCTACCTGCTTCGTGGGCCTGCTTGATTGAAGTAACAATGTCTTCAAGTGCTCCCTCACGGTGGTAGGTAAGCTCGGCGGGATTAAGTGCGGTGTTGCCGCCTGCGAGTACAAAATGAAGGGCCACAGAGTCAATCTGTTTACCTCGCTGCTCAAGAGCACGTGCATAGACCGCAAGTGGGATGCTCTCGGCTACTGCCTTTGCTTCCTTCACCTTCTTGCTGGTTTTATAGTCGATAATGATCAGGCTGCCATCGGGTTGGGTATCAACGCGGTCGATGCTGCCGCTTACCTGCTGGCCGGCAATAGTCAGGGCTACGCGGAGCTCAAGATCAGTGGCGAGCTTTTCGGGAAGGTCGCTGCAGTAGCGCTCAAGGGAAGTAAGGCCTTCTTGTTTGGCCTCAAGCTCGTGAAGCGCACTTTCAAAGCCGCCAGGAATCCAGCACTCGGTGTACAGTTCTTGGAGGGAAACAACCTCGCCTGCTTGCCGAGCGGCTAGGTAGCGCTGCAGCGTGCGGTGAATACTAGTGCCGAAGTTGGCTGCACCACTACTGGGCGCACGCAGGTTCAGGACATACTGGTACTCATAGCGCTTCGGACATTCCAAGAAGGTTTCAAGCGCAGAGGCGGCTAGGCGCCGTGGCAGAGGGACGCGCGTTGGCTTTGTGAGTACCTCGTCGTGGAGGGGTGCTTCGCTGAATTGTACAGTTACCTGTTGGGCCTCACTTGGGGAGGTCAGCGCTTCAACGATAAAGGGTGAGAGTTTCACTGAGCGACTGCTGTCGCCATAGTATTCGGCAGAAGTCAGGTAGAGGTACTGCTTGGCGCGAGTGAATGCCACATAGGCAAGGCGACGTTCTTCGAGCTCATGAACGGATGAGGGGTCGTTCTCATTGGCGCGGAAACTTTCGGGAAACGGATAGGCTGGTCGACGGTTGTCACCGGGGAAACGACGGCGCACCATATTGACCACAAAGACTGCGGTAAATTCAAGCCCCTTACTTGCGTGGGCGGTAAGAAGTTGTACGCCTTCGCGGACTTCCCCACCTCGGACGTTTTCGGCGCCGCCATTTGCCTGGAGCTGATCAAAGTACTCGATGAAGCTATGCGTTGTTGGACAGATGGCCTGCTCCTCGAGGTTTTGCAGGTGGCTAAAGAGCTGGCTAATCATATCCCATGCAATGAGATCGGTGGGATCACCTGCTGGGTTACGCATTTTCTCGGCCCAGCCAGTTTCGGTAAGGAAGGTAAGTAGGGCTTGGCTAGCAGGACGCATCCGCAGCGTTGCTACCCAGCGTGTTAGTTGGTCAGTGAGTTTAGGGAGGTCGGTGACGTGCTCGGTGAGCTGGGTGAAGAGACTGCGGTGCTCGTACTTTGCCGCTTCGTGCCAGGTGTGCACTTGCGCAAGTGGCTGCTGCACGGGCACCTCGGTGAGTAGTTGAAAGGTGTTGAGGTCGTTTCTTGGGGTGGCAATCAGACGCAAGAAACAGAGACAGCTGCGAATGGCGGGGTGCTCCCAGAGGCCCTGCTGTTTAAGATCGGAAACGGGAATCCCTTGCCCTTTCAGAGTGTGAGAAAATCCGGTGAGGTGACCCCAGGAGCGTGCAATCAGGGCAATGTCGCCCGGTTCGATGCCGGAAGCGATCAGTTCAGTAATTTTCTGCGCAACAAGATGCACCTCCCCACTGCTGTGTGTGGCGTGTAGGTGCTCTACGGAGCCGGCCTCCTGCTTACCACTGGTGAGACGCTTGGGAATACGTTCTAAGAATTCGAGGCGATGTGGGTTGTTGTGCTGAATCAAGCGATAGCTGGTATCAAGAATCGCCTGACCGGCGCGGAAGCTGGTCTGCAAACTAATAATGGTCGCCTTCGGGAATCGCTGGCGGAATCCCAGGAGATTACTGACCGATGCTCCGCGGAATCCGTAAATTGCCTGGTCGTCGTCCCCTACTACCATTAAGTTCTGTGCGGGGGTAAGGAGAAGTTCGGCAAGCCTGGCCTGGGCTACGTTCACGTCTTGGTATTCATCAACCAGTACATAGGTGTACTGCTGGGCAATTTCTTCGCGGATGCGTGCGCTGGTTCGTAGGAGATGAAGAGCCGCGGCGATCACATCCCCATAGCTCATAAGACCTGCTTCTTGAAGAAGGGTACCGCGCACCTCGGCAAGGCCAATTAGTGCAGTGAGTTCTGTGATTGTTTCCTGTTCCCCCGTTGATTCCTGAGGCAGGTCACTCGTTAGTTGGGCAAGTTCAGTGAGTGAGCGGTCTTCGTTCTGGTAGGCATCAATAAATCCCTGTAGCAGGCCTAGGGTACCGCCAGGATCACTGAAGAGTGGGAGTGAGGTGGCAGGGAATCGCTCAAGGTGCTGGCGTAAAAAAGCGCGCTCTTCGGACTCGCTAATAATTCGTGCTCCTGATTTGGTTTTGGATTGCACAGGATAGCGTCCGATCAGATCGGCGGCAAAGGCGTGAAAGGTCCCGACACTTACCGTTGCCATACCAAGTGGCAGCATGTGGTCGAGGCGCTCCTCCATTTCGCGCGCAGCTTTTTCGGTAAAGGTAAGTGCAAGAATGCGCTCGGGAGCTATTTGGTGAGTGGTGATAAGTTGTGCGATGCGCGAGGTAACTACTTTCGTCTTCCCGGTCCCCGGCCCCGCTACTACCAAACACGGGCCGTCAGTATGAGTGACGGCCGCGTGCT
>JAGVEG010000018.1 GCA_020058355.1 Candidatus Berkelbacteria bacterium | reverse complement strand
GGCTCGCACACCGCTCACTACCTTGCTCAGCATGGCCACCAACCAGTTATCTTTGACTCGCTTGAACTCGGTCACCACGAGGCAATTGGCGACCTTCTCTTTGTACAGGGTGATTACGGCGATGCTGCAGCTATTACCACCGCCATCCGTGATCACGGCATCACCGCTATCCTCCACTTTGGGGCATATGCCTCTGTGGGCGACTCAGTAAAAGATCCGCGATTTTACTATGAGACCAATATTGGGAAGGGTCTTCGTATGCTTGGCGCGGCTCTCGATGCTGGTGTACGTCAGGTTATCTTTTCATCAAGTGCTGCAACCTATGGTGAACCGGTAAGTCTCCCCATCACCGAGGATCACCAGCAACTTCCCACGAACCCCTACGGCGAGACCAAGCTCCAGTTTGAGCGCATCCTGCAGGATTATAGCGAGGCATTTGGTATGCGCTCAGTTTCATTGCGGTACTTTAATGCCGCTGGTTGCGATCCCCTAGGCATCCTTGGTGAAGATCACACTCCCGAGCAGCACCTGATCCCACTTATTGTTGATACCGCTCTCGGTCGTCGAGACTCCCTCACCGTCTTTGGCACCGATTGGCCCACTCGTGATGGCTCCTGCGTACGCGACTACGTACATGTGCTCGATCTTGCCCATGCCCATCTCCTGGCTCTTACATACCTCGAGGACGGCGGCAAAACAACCGCCTATAATCTTGGTACCAGCGATGGCATTACCGTCCTTGAAGCCATTAAGGCAACCGAAGCCCTTGTTGGTGCACCGATTCCGTGGAATACAGCCCCAAGGCGCCCTGGCGACCCCGCGGTGCTCATTGCTTCCTCAGAGAAAATTCAGAAGGAGCTCGGTTGGGAACCACAGTATTCTGACATTTTTACGATCCTGAAGCATGTTTTGGCATGGCGTAAAGCGCACCCTCAGGGCTACTGCACCGTAACCCCGCAGTAAGTATTTGCAGATGGCGGGTGCCTGCCGCATACTACATATATGCAACTGGCCTTTCTTTTTCTCGGCACATTAATCTCTCTCATTGCCACCGCTGTGGCAGTTATTGAGCTTGTTCACTATAACAAACGTCGTGGCCAGGTTACTGTACTCGCAGAACAAGTAGACCACCTCCAGGATGCCCTTGCCCAAAGCGAACTGATCCGTACCCAGCAAATGATTGATGGCCTCCAAGGCCAGGAGGTCCAGAGTGAGCCACTCGTACAAACTACAGTACAAGAAACAGTACCAACAACTTCGAGAGAAGCCACTCACGAAGAGCTGGTTCATATTACGGAAAATGCGATCCACGCCCTGCTTCCTAAAGAGCTTAGCTACGAACTACACCGACACCTGATTGACGATGCAGTAACGCAGGCAACCAAGAAGTTTGCCTCGTAGTATGGCACGTCCAACTGTTGCGACCCTCGCGATTGAGCTTGCTGATCGACTCGTTATTGAACACGAACTTGATGTACTTGCCTCCGACCTTGCGCGTCTCCGTCATCACTGCAATCAAGGACCCATCACCAAGCTTGAACTTACCGAACAAATCGGCAAGCTTGAGTCACCACACCTTGCTCGCACGCTACGAACTCTCATTGCAGAACTACCAGAGCGCCAGGCACTTCGCCCTACCGTCTTATCATTGATTGATGCCCTCATCGAGCTTGGCAGTGGCGCCGATGTTCTCATACTTATCACTGCCATTCATCTTCATGCTGCAGACCTCCACGCAATTACAAGACAGGTTTCTGCGGCCCGTGGCCATCTTGTAGTAGTGCGCGCACTCGTAAACCCCGACCTCCTTGGTGGAGCCGATCTCTCACTAGCAGGTAAGACAATTTCCCGCTCGCTAAGCCACAAACTCCACACCATTGTGCGTCAAGCTGTTGACGAGAGCCAACATCGCGAGAGATACTAAATCTCGTATAAACCATTAACCTCCGAAGTATGCATAAGCGCACCCTCCGCGCCTCCATCGGACTTGTTACTGCCATTGCCATGACCTTTGTCATGACTGTACAGCAGACACAGGCAACAACTACTAATAATCGCGTAACACCAAGTAATGTTCGCGCAAATGCCACAGGTGTAACACACACGGTAGCATTCCGAACTGGTGTAACCAGTGTTATTCAAGCGGTACGATTCACCTTCGCAACTACCGCATCTGGTGCAGCTACTGCACCAACGGGATTTAGCTCAAGCTCAGCTACCGTCGGTACCGTTGTCGGTCTTACGGCTGGTACGTGGTCACCAACCAACACCGCAAATACCGTCTTCATTGCCAATGCATCTGGTGCCTCAATCGCCTCAGGAACCAACGTTACCGTTCCTCTACAGGCAATTACCAACAATAGCGGCGCAGGCACCGTCTGTGACGCGCAGACCAATACCGACACCTGCTACCTGCGTATTCAAACCTACTCTGACGCAGCAGGAACAATCCTTGTTGAGTCTGGCGTTGCTACCTGGACTATCGTAAATCCAGTTGTTATCCAGGCCACCATTGATCCTTCAATGACCCTTGCACTCACTGGTGTTACCAACATCCTAGCTACCATGACCGCTAATGACGCACGGGTAACCACTGGCTCACCGGTTAGTACTTCTGCAGACCCAACTCTTATCGACTTTGGCACTCTCGTACCAGGCGCAGCAAAGGTGGCACAAGAACGTATTAACGTTACCTCAAACATTGCCTACGATCTCTACCTTCGCACCGAAGGAACAGGCGCAACCTCAGATCAGCTCATGGCTGACGGCAATGGAAGCGGCGCTAACAACTTCGACGTTTTCACTGGCACCTACGCCGCTCCTACTGCATGGGCTGCACCAGCCGGAACCACAAGTAATATTGATACCGGTTTCCTCGGCTATCGCACAAACCGTATTGCTGCATTCAATGCTACGAATGACTCATACGCTGGTCCTGCAATCAACACAACTGCCGTACCAACAGTGGGTCACCTGATTCATACAAGCGCAGTTGCTGATCCAGGTACAGTCCCAACTGTAGTTACCTACCGCATTG
>JAGVEG010000048.1 GCA_020058355.1 Candidatus Berkelbacteria bacterium | reverse complement strand
TTCAATATGAGGTGCCAGGATAAGATTTAGTTTACTCAACATATATCTTGGTTAAGATGGTATCAATCTGATTGTGGCTAGGGTGCCCTGTTTTGGCTTACTATCGTAACTTATACTTCCGCCCAGCTTATTAATCGATGTCTGTATGATGGATAGGCCTATACCGAGGGAATTATTACTAATTTTAGTGCTATAGAATGCTTCAGAGAGTCTTGAAAGGTCAGCATTGGAGAATCCGCAGCCTGTGTCGGAGACCTTTATTACCAAGGTCTCCTGAAGGCGTTCAAGGGAAACTGTTACTACTTTCTCAGTACTTTCAATACATGCTTCAATTGAGTTCTTGAGAAGATTTACAAGTGCTTGCTCCAAGTATATACCATTGCCACGCAAGATAATTGTTTCTTTCGGAGTTGAAAAAGTAATTTTACACTTATTACTTCGTGCATACTCTGAGCATATGTAAATTGAGTTGTTTATCCTCTCGGTTAAAGAGTATTCTTCGGCTAATAATCTAACCGTTATCCTTGACGACTCTAGAATATTTGCCAGAAAATTGAACGATGACTCAAGTCGTTGAAAAACTTCCGCCCTTCCGTTTTTGTCGGTGGCCTGTTTAAGGAGTTCTAGATTTAATCCTATGTTATTTAATGGTGTTGCTGTATCGTGAATGAAATTTGTGTATTTGTTTCCCAATTCGGTATATCTTTGGGCCAACGCCAGTTTTTCAGTGTAATCTGTAGTTAAAAGTGAGGATCTCCTCAATAGTGCTTCCTGTGCACCTGCCTCTGTCTGAGAAAGCAAATTACGTGAGGACGTAGCCTCTAGTTTTAAATTGTCAGAATCTCTTTCGATATATTTTGAGAAAGTAAATATTCCTAGAAAGAGCAGAGAAAGAAGCAGGGCATTCCAAATGTCCGGCTCCTCAGTTATCCAGCTAATTGAGTCTGAGATCTGAGGTGATAGCAAAAGACTTACTGTGGAGAGAGAGGCAAGAATTACACTTAGACTTCCACGTACGGCTACTGAGCAATAGATAGGAAGTGTTAGTAGTATTGTGAGTCCAAATAATGAATACAATCCCCACTTTAGTACGAGAAAGGTACCAATAGTATAGAGAATGATTAAGAATAAAATCTCTCGTCTATTTATATTTGTATTTATGAGTATGAGAAGTACGGCTAATGCCACCGACCATGGGATATTGGCGATACGTGTTGCAGTGGGTAGGAGTGCTGCCAATAAGAAAATAATAAGTAGTAGAGAAGCAATCCTAGAAAAAATTGCCCAACGGTCCTTATTGATATGATTCTGCAGTAGAAACACTAGTATTACTTAGTTGGGGTACTTTAAATGTTAGCACATATCCATACCCCCTCACCGTATGCAGGTAGTGCTGTGGGAAGGGTTTATCAATCTTGGCGCGGAGGTTTTTCATGGTGGCCAGGAGGGTGCCGGTATCAGCCTCGCCAGCCCAGACACTGCGGATGAGGGTGCTGGTGGTGATGGTGCGCTCGCTATGGCGCATGAGGAGGGAGAGGATGGCGGCTTCTTTGGGGCGTAGGTGGATGTTGATCTCGTTGCGGGTGGCCTCGCCGGTGGCGGGGTTCAGGGTGAGGTCATGGTAGCTGAGAAAGCCGGGTTCTTGCTGGCCCATTTTGCGGGTAAGGCGCTGCATGCGGGCAATGAGCTCCAGGGGGCTGTAGGGTTTGGTCATGTAGTCATCGGCCCCATGGGAAAAGCTCTTGAGCTTGGTAGGAGTGATATCCTCACCGCTAAGCATGATGATGCCCATATCGGGGAAGCGCCGGCGCAGGGAATCGCAGAGGGCAATGCCGTTGCCATCGGGGAGGTGGATATCGAGGAGGGCGATGGCGATATCAGTGGTTTCCAAAATGGGCAGGGCGTCCTGCACGGTGTTGGCAGTGCGCACAATATAGTACGGGCTGAGCAGGGCGCAGAGGGTGATGAGGGTATCGTGGTCGTCTTCTACGATCAGCGCTTTCAGGGGGTGGTGTGACATGGGCTCAGCCTAGCGCCTCAACATGAAATTAGTATGAAACAAGAGAAGTGTACGGTAAATCATGAACTGACGACACTGATTGGCAAAAAAAGAGCCCTCCCCGGAAGGGGGAGGGGTCGATCTAGGACTGCATCGGCAGAACCTCAAGTATAGCAAGCTCTCGCTCGGCATCGGCAAGTTCCCTACGCTTACGAGCAAGCTGCTTTTCGGCTTGAGTAATCTCTTCGGACCCCGTGTGACGAGTGCTTTTAGGGTGGCCACACGGGTTTTGCGTTGGCGCTCTGCTTCGGCTTCATCACGTTTTCGTATCCTATCCTCTTCCAGTTCATAGGCATGTGCAACTCGTTCAGTAAGCCAGGCATCAGCACTACCTGTTTCATGGGTGCCTATGCGCTCAAGTATGTCAAAGTCATACAAGAGCTTAACGATGTCATGCTCATTGGCGAGGTAGATTTCGAGGCTCCACCAAATATTTCTTGGCAGATCCGTCCAAAGGACCCGCTATCCCTTCTAAGGCAGGAAGTTTGGGGTGAAAGTCGTTTAAACAGCGTGTACGCAATGGGGCCAAAATCTGACCTAAGCCGCCGGTAGATACGGAGCTCAAGATCCTCTCACTCCTTCTTTTTTCGCTCATCCTTTCTTGGTGGCTTAATAGTGCCCTTGGGCTCACTCAAGCCAGTTAAATGCGGTGAGCGTTGTGTTTGGGAATGAAGCCAAGCACCATGCTTAGTGGGTTCTACGAGCTTCATGAACGCAGACAGTGTCGAGAAATCTGCACAGTAGAGAGTAAACGGGCGTCCACTCTCAGCATCAGTTGGCCAGACGTGTCCACTAATATTTTGGATTCTTTCACTAGGCAAGTAGAGCTCATTCCAGGTACGAACTCGTACTGGATGTGACGATGGGAAGTGTGTTGGCATTGAGGTAATCGTTGCGCATCCCACCGTAATTGTGACAAGAATTTCACGTTCAGCATCCTCAATCTTGTCAAAGATCTCCTTAAACCGAGTAAGGATCCCTGGTTGGTCCACGGGTGTACCGTGTTTTCCGAGGGTTAGAGCGTGGCAATGATGCCTTTCTTTTCTGACATTTCTTTCTCCTTTATGTTCCCGCAAGGGGTAGTTCGTTTTTAGCAGCAATTACTACAAAATGATACCCTCCCCGAGGTTGGGGAGGGTGCCGACTACATGCTTGGTTACTCGTCCGCTGCTTCTCTGTACGCTCGCCGGTAACTGGGTGGCGAGGGGTCTTGCTTCTTTGCCGTTGGTCGATCCGTCCGAGGCGGAGCGAAGAAAAGAGGTTTATAGGCTGTCAATCGCCATGCTGCATAGGGGTTGACTCTGTTCCCCCTCCTGTCTGTGAACAGCGGTAGATGTGTGCCTTTCTCCGCACTACGACAGCTCG
>JAGVEG010000056.1 GCA_020058355.1 Candidatus Berkelbacteria bacterium | reverse complement strand
TATATTGCTATCCTTGAGCTTGGCCTGAGTACGATCAAGCCAATTGCTGATAGGGCAGATATCAAGCGCTCTTCTGTCTATAATTTTATCGATAAACTAGTTTCTCTCGGATTAGTGACGCAGCGTCAGATAAGGGGCAGGATGCACTATCAGGCAGAATCACCGGCGCACCTGCTTGATATTCAGCGCCAGCGCACGCAGCTGCTTGAGCAATCAATGCCACAGCTGATCAATCTTTTTCAATCACTTGGGTCTACTCCCAAAATCCACTACTACCAAGGTGTGGAGCAGATGAAAAATATTGTGAGGCAGGAAACGCTCTGTCACAAGGAGGCACTCTATATTTGGCCGAACGAGCACACAACCGAGATGATCGGTGGTATTCGTTTTATGAGTGAAATCAACAAGGAGCGCATTCGTAACGGGGTCCATATTCGGAGTATCCGCTTACACTCACCTGAAAGTCATCTTTTTGAAGCATCTGAGCATGGTACCAAAAACCTGCTCACCCTACGTTTTGCTCGTGAGTTACCTATCAGTATGGGGCTTGGTATTTACGATACGGGGAAGGTCGGATTCTTAAGTTCTTCAAAAGAAAACTTCGGTATCCTGATTGAAAGTAAGGAGTTAGAAGTGTTGATGCGCTTTATGTACGAAGCACTCTGGGCGCAGTGTGAACCCGCAAAGCCGGGGTGGGGGTGATGCTACTAGGGCTGAAGTGGTTTCGAGTGCTATGCTCAGTGCATGAAGTATCCCAAAGTTATTATTCCTGTCGGTATTCTTTTACTTGTTGTTGCCGGTTTTCTGGTGTGGGCGAGTAACCCCTCGCAGCCTGAAGATGCTGTATTGACCCAGGCACGGCAACTCCCCGGCGTGAACTACGGCGAGAGTAAGGAGAGCTTTAACCTGACCCGGCCAGACGCCACGACCGGATTTATTTTCTACCCTGGGGGCCATGTAGCGGCGGAAGCATATGTGGCAAAGCTTGCGCCGTTGGTGCAGTCGCGTCCCGTGAATGTCTATATCGCCAAGATGCCACTGAGTCTCGCTGTCTTTAATGTATCGGCAGCCACCAAAATTCGGGAGGAGCATCCTGAGCTTTTAAGCTGGTCAGTTGGTGGTCACTCACTGGGTGGGGCAATGGCCTGCCGCTACGTTGGTACGAATCCTGGTAAGGCGTTAAACCTTATCTTACTGGCTTCCTTTTGTGACAAAAGTATCGCTGATTCATCAACGAAGGTGGTGAGTATTGTTGGTGAAAAAGATGGCCTGATGAACTCAGGGGAGATTGAAAAGTACACCGCAAACGTACCCAGCGACACGCGCTTCGTGGTAATCCCTGGTATGAATCACGGGCAAATGGGCAACTATGGCAAGCAGCCTGGCGATAACCAGGCCACTATTTCAGATCAGCAGGCAGCTCAAGAACTCCTCACTAACCTGCAAACTGTTTTCTAAGGACTTACCAGCTTCCGCCACCGCCACCTCCGCCACCAGAACCGGCACCGCCACCGCCACTTGATGAGGCAGAGCTAATACTTGAAGAAAGTGCCGTGCTGACGTCGCTGCTAATCTGGCCGAGTGATCCCGCTGAGAAGTCAGAGCCAATAAACCAGACAGGCTGTGGGGTGGGGACGTTCATCGATTCAAGCTTCTTGGTGAGCTGGGAGACGATACCAATGCTTACCGCATAGGGGATGAGTTGCTCATACAGCTGACCATCTTCAAGAAACTTCTGACGATGGGTTTCCGCCTTTTCCATAAAGAGCTTATAGCCGAGCGCTTCGTAGCGGAGCTCGTGGCCACGAGCGGTAAAGCGCTTTGAGAGTGCAAAGAAGACAATGCCCGTTACTACAAGGCCGATACCTACAAGCAGCAGAGGAAGCCAGGCGAGACTTACATCTTCTGAAAGTCCAATAAATGCGGGGATGGTAAGGAGGGCACCACAGACAATAGTCGCCCCGTGAACCCAGCGAGCAGGGGTACTTGCCTCAATGCATTCCTGCATCACGGTAGACTTCATAATGAGCGACTGCGCCTCCTGAGCATACTGCGCCATGCGCTCATCAGTGGTTGGATAGACTGATTGGTCACCAATGTTTGAGCCAATAAAGTTGGTGCGAATGTAGCTTTCGTAAGGGAGGAGACTTCCTGCTGGTGGGTAGCTCGCGATGGCTAAGACCGTCTCTTTTTTCTTGAAGATCAGCACACCCGATGCGCGTTGTTCAATGGTAATGAGGCCGCGGCGAGCAAAATCAATGATGGTCGCGCTGATATCAGCAATACTACTGCCTTGGCGAAGGAGGGCACCAAACTCAGCAGGGCGGAGTTCCTTGGGCGAGGCAAAGACGGGTGCAATACTACGAAGACGCTTACTATCACGGCCGTGGTTATACCAGGTAATAAAGTTAACAAGGAAAAGGCCAAGTCCGCCAATGACTGATCCGACAAGAATACTAAGGCGTGCACTCGCTGAAAGTGCGTAGGGATTTTCAGTAATTGCGGTTACGGGTACAGCGCCAGCGGGTAGCGCAAGGTTAATCGTGTAGGAGGTGCCGGGAGTAATAGTCGTATTGGCCTGCGAGATAAGCGCGTTATTCGTAGGGTCCTGGGTAATCGTGCAGCCACCGCCATTGGTGCTTCCCTGAATACCCACGTAGCAGACGCCACTCACGGTGCTTACAGGGATTGATGGGGGTAGGGTAATGGTTGTGGTAGCATTCTCAACAGGTACCGCCCACTGGTCACCGACACTATCCCAGTTAAGGTACTGAGCAGTCTCATCTTCAGATACCGTGCCTTCGGCGCGATACGAAATACCATAGAGCTGTGACCCGCGTACCGTGTTATCTGCATCACCAATGCGCACGCGGAGGGTGGTACTGCTCGTCTCTTGCTCAAATGGCTCAGAAGCTGCATTGCGTGTAACAGCAATATCGCTAAATTTCATGTAGTAGCGGTTCCCCCGGGCACTATCCTGATATGCAAACGGGATATCGCGAAAAATACCGTGCTGATCACTTGAGAAGTTTGCCGTAATATCTTCTTTCACTGAAAGCACACCGTCAGTGCCGAGGCTTAGAGAGGTGCTGTAGCTGTCGATTGTCCATGTTTCGGCGGCTACCGACGATGTCAGTCCGAAAATGAGACCAAGCCCAAGGAGTAGTGAAGAAAGATGTTTCATGATTTTTTTGTTGAAAGGTTATTGGTATAGAGGGTAAGATACTGCTCAACAGAAATCTTACGAGCGAGCTCAGCGAGAATGTCGTAAGGAACCGTTGTTGTCTTGCTGAATCGAATACAGCTCTTGCCCATATCAAGCTTGATGCCACGAGCAGCAAAGGCTTCTTGAAACCACGTTAGTAACGCGGGCTCCATATAAAGGCCCATGTGGTACACATTTACCGAGTTCTTCTGTGCAGCAATTGCTACAAAGCTTACGGGGTCCTTTGGATTGCAGTGATACCCGGCCGGGAAGATGCTATGTGGAACCACAAAATTAATCATTCCGTAGAGCATGGTCTCCTCAAAGCCCTTTGGTAGGTTATCCCGAAAGATCTGGGTCAGCTGCTGTAATGGCTCCTGCCGCCAGTCAGTTATACTGGCAAGATACTCTGCGGTGGTGGATGCGGAAGAGGTCATGTGGGTAGTATAGCGGTTTTCCCGTATAGTAGAGCTCATGGAGGGCATCCGAGAGCATACGTTTGAGGAAGTTGCTGAATACCCTGAGGGTAGTCCGTTTGCGTTGCCTCAAAAAGATGACCTAGCCACAAAAGAGACATTAGAGGCCTGGAAGGCCGAGAAGGATATGCGTATTGCAACATACACGGAGATGTTGCTTGAAGACGCAACCTACCGGGAGCAAGTACTCGCAAGTCTTCCGTATATGGGCCTTACAGAGTTTCGAACAGTGCTGTATGCACTTCGGGATCACCCTGAGTATCTTGAGAATCTACCAGCCACTCAAAAAGAGCAGTTATCTGCATTACGTGCAGCGCTGCTGGAGTACCCAGAAACATATGGTACTGCGAAAGCGAATGGTGGAAATTGGTGGACTGATAGTCACGTGGTATTCCATGATACGGGCCAATCACTCATGGGTATGGATGGTCCATACTCTACAGCGTATCCCGAAAATCATGGAGGAGTTGTGGTGGCGCTGAGCCATCTTGAGTTTCGGAGGAGATCAACGGGTGTGGTTATCCAGAAAGATGAACCCATTGATGATGTTGTGAATGACCTTGATATGCTGTCCACCTATCTCTCCCCAGAAGAGATGGCCCAGCAGGTTTTGGGGCGTCCAAGTGAAGCCTGGATTCCGGCCTACTACCAGATGGAGTACGGCATTGGACAAGGCCATCCCTTCAGTTTGCCACCAGGGTCTCGCCTTGCACTCTTTGATACGCTCGACTGGATTACGCCTGAGGAGCTGCGCTTGCTCATACCGGGTTACCGAGATATCTGCGTTATGATGGGGTATGTCCCTGAGCTTCGTAGGGGAATGCGCAGAATTCTTGCACGTCGCGAGGAGTTTGAGGATAAACGAACAGAACTTATGCGTGTCGCTACTCTTTTGAGAGGGTGGGCACATGTGATAACTGGAGGGGTTGGTGACTATGCTAAGCAAGAAGCAATTTCACCTGAGGTTTCACAGAAGATTACTCGTGGAGTTTCGCGACTCGCAGCGCAGCAATTCGAAAAACTTATAACAAGGGATGGTGAAATTAACCCCGCTGCTGAGCGTGAGATGAATGCAAGTGCAGCACTTTTGGCTACCGCAGTAAAAAATCACCCTAATAAACACGAGGTTGCACAGGTGTTTGAGCGGCTACGGGGCGTAGAACTCACAACGGTGAGTGGTCCCGAACTCTCCGAGGAGGTTGTTCGGCAACTTCGTGAACTTCACACCTTAAATCGCGCAGTTGATACGCCAGCTTCACGTGCGATCGCTACTGACGGGCTCGAGCAGGCACTTACAAATCCTCGGTGTGAATTCACCACCCTACACGCAGTAAATCCAGGGAAAAATCACCAGTACGAACCGGTGCTTGTTGGTTTTTATCGGTCCGAGGAGACGCAGCCTAGTCATAAAGAGCTTGGATCATTGAATGTAAACCCTCACCTTGACCGCTCAGGAATTGGGCGTGCTCTTCTGATGACACAGCTTCAGCGGGATGGTGAGCAGTGTACGCTACATGCTGCCTGTGTGCCACGGCTTCCTGCCTTGGCAATGTATAGTCAGCTCGGCTTCGTAATTACTGACTGTCAGCTCTATGAATCACCTGAAGGGCAGGAGTGGGGATTTGGTTTACAGCGAAATCCCCGAGGTGAAGTTGTCACTTCTGAAGAAAAGCAGAAGTGTAAGGTGCTTATCCCAAAAGAAAACACCCAAGTATTCATGGAGCAAACAGCACCCACTCTCAGGGGCCTTCTAAGCGATCACATCATTACGGAGTGGCGCATACTTGAAGACACTGGCCTAGCTCTTCACGTTGAAGCAACGTACCAACCAAAAGCTACTCTTGAGCAAGCGACCAGTGGTAGCTAAACAGGTGCTTAAAGAGCTGGACGATAAGCTCGTCGGAGATAATCGTTCCTACCATTTCTCCCTCACGAATCGTTAGGATGCTCATAGTCTGATCGTAGAGCTGCACAATTGCACCAAACGAGGGTAGGTCTGCAAGTGAGCGAATCTTGGTTACCTGCGGGGCGTGGGTGGCACGAAAACCCGCCAGGTCGGGGTGGGGTGTGCAGATAACCTGCTTTTTGACCCCCTTTTTCTCGCGGAGCTTTCCGTAGGACTTATTCCCCTCAGGAATATACTGCTGTACCGCGGTGTAGTCAGCATATTCTTTAATGGTCTCGGTGGCTGTTAGCGCATGTTCGCCAAGTTTGTCATAGGCCTCTTGGCCCTCATAGAAAAGGACACCAGGCCTGTTGTTTGTAAGTACAAATTGAGAAGTGAGACCAGGTAGGAGGCCATCAAGGCTCGAGCGGACTTGCTCAGCCCGGAGAATCCGTTGCTCGGCCAAGCGCTGAAGAGCCTGCGGGTTCTTGGCGCGGTAGTGCTTAATCTTGCGTAGGTCATATTCCTCAACGATTCCGGCCTCTACAAGATGGCCAAGCCGGTAGTAGAGGTCTTGTCGGCGAGTTGAGGTTTGCTCAGAAAGGTTGGCAACCGAAATTGGCCCCGTGCTCAGGAGTAGTTCATAGAGTTGAAGCTCAGTG
>JAGVEG010000092.1 GCA_020058355.1 Candidatus Berkelbacteria bacterium | reverse complement strand
TCCACCGAGGTGCTGCCCGTATTGAGCGCAGAAAGAAGTTCATTTACTTCTCGGAAATGCCAATCAGGAGGTATTTCGCAGGAAGAGACGTACTTTAACTTATGCAAGACCTCGCGAAGTAAATATTTTCCCAAGCTATACCGTGACGAACGATCATAAAAAATGCTTGAACCAGCCCCTTCAGCATACTCTGAAATCTCATCGCGCGACGCCGTCTCTAGCCATGCACCCAACTCAGATAGTAATTCAGTTGATGTCATTAACGTCCTTTATTTTTACTACCACCGGTTGTAGCCTTAATTTTTCTCATGAAGTCTGGATCCTGTTCAAAGGAGACCTCACGAACAATCTCAAAAGTATCGCCAGTTCTTTTAGCTTCATAATAGGCACCTGTTGTGGTGTTATAACCAAAGTAGATCTTGTCAGGATCACTCGCTGTAGATGTAAGTCCACCCCGTCGAGTAGTTGTCGAAGTCTTCTTTGGCAATACCTGCTCCTTAATAGCGATGTCACCAATTCGTGCAATACACGGTCTCACACTCAGATTTGCGTCACCAACAAGGCGAGCTTCCGGAACAGCAATATCCTGCAAGGGTACTGTGTCTGGCGTGATCATATCAACTGAGAGCAGGCTTTCGGGGCTTGTGCGTGAAGCCTGATCGATACGTAGTGACCTCATAAGATCCTTATCACTACCCTGCTGGCGTATTTTTTGCATCTGTGCAATAACTGCACGTGCACGACCTTCATCCGTACATGTTCTCAGGGCCTTAAGACCAAGTGCAAGTGTCTCGCGCTCTGCGAAGTTAGACATGCCATCCCCAATCAAGACTCCATCTGAGTCCCTTTCAAATGGATCCAAACTATTACCATGCTCATCCACGCGATTACCAAATACTCCTGCATCTTTTAGCCCAGCATAGACATTCTCTGCCTCTACGCCGTAAATCTTTCCACCGGTGATTCTATCAGCAAAGCTCTTATACGTTGCGACAGCCATGGGATCACCATTGACCTCTGCTGCAATCCCCTTATTGGTAAGAAGATTTTTGAAAACCTTTGAGTACCTCTGAATATCTCCCGCAACCAACGGGCTGTTCTCGAGCTTCTTCATTTCGTCAGAGATAGCACCGGAGGCCTTTGATCGATATTTCTTACGCTCGCTAGTGAAGTTCTCAGCTTCAATCTCTAATTTCTGTGCAAGCTCAGGATTTGTGGTGCGAATCTCTTCGATATCACTCTTTGTATATCCTTTCCGCTGCACCATTTCCTCAAGGTCCTTTCGTGCTTTTTCAGCTTTCTGTCTACGCTCCGCAAGTGGTGTCCCCGCAGCAATATCAGCAGCAAACTCTGCGCGCATCTGACTTACCTTGGTAACAAAGCGTGAGTGCATACTCCCGTCACCAGTTGGCATATTCAGGGCCTTCATTGTCTGATTCAGACCACCCATACTTCGATCAAACTCAACCATGGCGGGATCCCCACTGGCATAGGCCTGTGTTAAATGCATGATTGGCTCATTGTACGACTGGAGAACTGACTGCAAAACGGTTGACGTCTTACCGTCTTGTTTAGGCACCATTTCAGCTGCAATGCCCTTTGCAGCCTCAAGCTCGACACGGACCGCAGATGAATCTGGGTTTGTCTTCAGATAATTAACCATCGAGCGATTAAGAGACCGTTCACTATCTACGCCGACAAGTTGTTGTCTCGTTTTGAGGTCTTCCAATATGGGCTCGGTTGCCTTCTTTGCACGCGCCTCATTACCAACCGCGCGTACGCGGTCAGTAACTACGGCACTCATAAGACTATTCTCTTCACGCAAAATGGCTACATCTTCAATCAATTTACGATAGCCTGAGCCAGATACAAAACCTTGATTGGCCCACCCAAGTGCACCATTAATAGCACTATCAAGAACACCACCAACAAGTGGAATGCCCGTCTTAAACTTTTCACCACCAAGCCATAAGGGACTGAGGGGCTGCTTGATATCATTGTACTTGTCAGTGAGAATCGTTCGCTTAACCATGTCCTCAAGCACCGTTTTCTTTTGGTCAGACATGGCCTTTCGCTCTGACATTGCCATGTCATGACTCTTCGCACGAAATTCCATTAGCTCAGCAAGACCACGCTTATAATCACCTTCGGCACGATCAAAAGCTTCTTGCTCCTTCTCAATGAGAGTATTCATACTATCAATTGCACCAAGGCTTGTACGCCATTCAGCAGGATTCTCTTCTTTATTTATAAAAGTCTTAAATTCATCAGCATCCTTTTTTTGTAACTCTGTAAGCGCCTTACCTAATATATCGAATTCCCCGTCAGCTTGCTCAAGACCCTGCTTAACTTCCTCCAGCATAGCTGCCTTAGTTGTATCAGTATCATCCAGAGTTTCTGCCTGAATTTTCTTAGTAAGCAGTGCCTGTCGTCGGGCAGCAAGGCTGTCCATCTGCCTAACAAGGTTTTCTTGTGCTTCTTTTATACCTTTTGCAGGTTCTGTACCGTCATATACCTTCTTCGCATCTCCTAAGGATTGACGAGCAGTGTCAAACCTCTTATATATGGATCCAACATTTTCTTTAAACTTCTTATTACGACTCAAGCCAGTCTTGGCAAGGTCAATTTTTTCATTATTAAAGAGATCCTTAAAGTCATCATTGCGGGATTCCTGGCGGTCTTTCCAGAGCTTTTTCTGGTTCAGTACAACGGCACGGCCTGCATTCAGCGCTTTCCCTGCCCCAAAGAGCTTGTTCTTGTCAGGGTCAAAGGCTTTGATTGCCAGATCTTTTCCTCGATTTTGCACCCAGCCTTGCGGAGCTTTGACCGCACCCTCCATATTTGCCTGTGCTTTCTTAAGATAACTTCCAAGCTCGCCGGTAAACTGGAACGGCACCTTAACCGCGCCGTAAAGAAATACAATACCCACAATATAGTGGAGCAAGAAACCAAGGATTCCCACTTCCCCTCCTGGGTTCACGTTTGCAGATGCAAAGTAAATGACCGCAGCAATAATAGTTCCCGCCACCGGAATTGGCATTAGGAGCCACTTAGACATAAGGGCATACCAGCGATCCCAGATTGGCTTCTTTAGTGGTGGAATATAGGCTGAGAGGACAGCCACTGGACTGAGGGGGATCAGCATTGAGAAAACTACTACACGGACAATCATCATAAAGGCAAGTACCGTGAAAAGAACCGCAGCAACTAGCACAGCAAAGTTCAAAAATCCTTGCTGAGTAACCGCGCCGAGTGAAATATCTCCTGAACACGAGATGCCATTGTCAGTATACGTAAGACAGGCACGACCATTGGTGCCACGTACATTAGAAAATGCCGTTACCATATTCTGCACACCACAAGTACTCAGATCATTCTGGCCCGTTTCACCGAGGGGCACGTCTTTACACGCCCCACTCCGTCCCGCCACTCTTGCTGCAACACGTGAACCCTCTTCATACACAGCCTTCGTGGCGAATGAGGTGGCCTCCAGCGCACCCCGAATAAGGAAGGTACTTGAAAGCGCCAGCACATACCCAATGATCAAGCCTGGCACAAGCTGACGAATGTTGTAATTTTTTACCTGAATTTGGAGAATATTAGCAAACGCAATGCCGATAAACGCAACTGCCATGAGCGCATTCAGTACGTTTCGTAGCGCATTACTCGTTGAGATGATTGCCTTTCCAATCTCACTGGTGTCATCCAAGATAACATCCTGAAATGGCGTTCGAAATTCTTTTGGTAATAGTCCGACAAAGAAATTCTGTGGTGTCTGGCTAAAGCGGTTTTGCACCTCTACTCCTGAGGCATCAATTAATTTTGTTTCAGGCGCTGTTGTATTTGACTGCGAGTAGACGCCAGAGGTGATTAAGAAAATATTTGCACCCGAAAGGAGGAGTCCGTCAACAAACTGACCAAACAAATCTGTCATAGCACAGAGTGGGAACATGAACGTCTGTACGCTCAGCAGAGCAACACCACTTGGCGATTTCCCACAACGATCCTGACCCGAACTACCTGCATCAAGGGTTGCGTCACGCTGTTCACTGGCGATACTGATAGGCGCAAAAACATCAAAGATATCAAGTCGCTTTTTATATCCTTCACTGTCCTCAGCATTCACGATGTCATAGGGTGCAAATACCTTGAGGAAGCTTGAGATTGTTGTGTAAGGGGCATCTGTACCACCCGAACCATTAGTTGACTTTGAGGTTCCCGTAATCTGGACTACCTCGGTATCATTAAGGAACCAGTCGTAAATCGTATTTGGCGATGTTCCTACCTTATTCCATGACTGTTTTGTTGTTGGATTATCTGAAGACAAAAGGATCGCTGCATTGTGAATATTTGCAAGTGAAGACTGTATTTCCTTATGCGCCGTAATTGCATTCTGATAGAGCGTTAATCCCGTATTTTTATCAGTGATACCGTTAACTGCCTTCTGTAGCACCGCAACACCCAGTGGGTATGTCCCATTCTCAAAATAATTGTATATTGTGGCAACTCCTCCTACTAAACCAAAAAACCCGACGTAGCTTAGTAGATTTGTTTTCGCCGGACCAGCTGTTGGCTCTACATCCGTAAGAAGTAGCTTATCATCAACGAGTCGATAGTATGGATTTGTTTTGCTAACATACTCCTCTTTCAGGTTATTATATGTTGTCTTCTCGAAGTCATCCTTATTTTTTGGATCAGGTATCTTACCGGTAAGAAGAATAATTGGGCTCAAGTATGACTCGAGTGCCTTTTTCAATTTTATCTGGTTGTCTGACTGCCAACCACGAATACGGTCTGCAGTCTTTTGATCAGGTACAACAATGGCATCCTTATCTTGTGAATACTTTTTAAGGGCATCCGTTACCGAGAACTTTGTTGAGGTTATAACAGGAGCTCCCGCTCCACCCGATCCAGCTGCAGGTGCACTAATATTCTGAATGACCTCAATCGTTTCATCAGCACTTTCAAAGTAGCCTCCCTTATAGAGATAGTCATAATTTTTATCTCCGGGAACCTTTGCAAATTTTTTAGATTTCTCGCCGGGAGTCGCCTTAACTGAAAAGGTGGTGACCTGTGCCATCGTGGTAAGCGGCAAAAACAAACCTCCCAATTGAAAGGCTATAACGAAACCCAGCAGAGACTTCTTTGCGAGAATCTTCACCCTTCTAGTGTACCCCCCAACCACCCTACTTAGCCAGGGCTTTTTCTACCCATGTGGAATCTAGCTTGCGGGCTTCAGCCTCGGCGATTGGTGCGAACTCGGGATACCCCTCCGCCCGTAGTTGCAGTGAGGTTTGTAGGGCCTGTTTTGCGTTGGTAAAAGGTCCGTCAGCACGGTCGTAGAGGCCAGCTAAATTCGTAAATTGAAGCTGCTGAATCGTAGTGATTACCTGCTGAGGATCCTGCTCAATTTGTGTTGCAAGTTGGCGGCGGGAGGCCCCTTCAGAACTACCCAGCTGCTCTGCACGAGCATACGCCTCACGCCCGGCAGCGTACTGTCGGGCATCAACAAGCTGGTCGCCGCGGGCAAGCCACTGCTCTGCGCGACTTGCTTCTGCCTGTTGCAGCATAGAAAGTGCCGCAGACGAGCCTAATACAAGAGCGGCGCTCCAGGTTCCGACGGCACGCCACCAGGCTACCGTCTTACTCGGTTGGCCAGCTGGCTTGGGCAAGGATGGAACGTACGCCTTCGGCATTTTTCTCCCACTTTCCAGGTAAACGCTGCCAGATTGCCTCAGTTACGAATGACATGCAGGGATGCAACATAATCAGGCTGTCAACCAAAACTTTCCAGAGAATAGCCTGAGTATTCTGTCGATCTTCCTGATTCTTAGCGGCTTCGATATAGGTGTCGGCGAACTGATGCCAGACAAATTCATGTAATCCCTGGAGCGCCAGGGCAAACCGGTAGTTCTCAAAGTGGTCAACGGTTTCGGTGCGAACACGCGCAAGCTCAGCAAGAATTTTGGTGTCAGCCTCGGTCTGGGCCTTGGGTGCTGGAAGCTCACTTGGATCCTGCTCGCCCAACTGCATGCACACAAAGCGGCTGATATTCCAAACCTTGTTGGCAAAATTGCGACCGCCCTTAATCTTCTCCTCAGCCATTGGACTATCTGAAGCTGGAGAGCTTCCGATAAGCAGGCCAAAACGTACCGCATCGGTGCCGTATTGAGCGATAAGGTCAAGCGGAGACACTACATTTCCCTTTGACTTACTCATCTTCTTTCCCTTGGGATCTAGGAGCATGCCATGAAGATAGAGGTCACGGAATGGTACTTCGCCATGAACATACAGGCCGAACATCAACATGCGGGCAACCCACAAGAAGGTAAGGTCCCGTCCGGTTACCATGAGACTAGTCGGGTAGAACTCCTTCATGTAATCTCGCCCACCCTCCTTGCTAGCTGCTTCAAATACGGCATACGGCCACTGGCCAGATGAGAACCAGGTATCGAAGGTATCCGGATCATTAGCAACATCAGGGTTCTCTGGCATAGCTCCAGCAATAGGAATACCCCAAGCAATCTGGCGGCTAATATTCCAGTCTCGCAAATTCTCGAGCCAGTTAATGAGCACTCCCTTGTAGCTTTCAGGGAATACGCGGACTGCGCCAGATTCAACTGCCTCTTTTGCTTTCTCAGCGAGCGGGCGTACTTTGATAAACCACTGCGGCATGAGCATTGGCTCAATCAGCTGCTTACTCTTGTAGCAGAGGCCAACCGTGTGGGTATAGGTGGGATCAGTCTTTTCGATAAGCCCGAGCTCCATCATACGCTCAGCAACCTTGGTGCGGGCCTCAGATACCTTCATACCCGCAAAGTCACCGGCAATCGGGAGCAGGCGACCGTCAAAATCAATTACCTTGTGAATCGGAAGGTTATGACGCTGGGCAATCTCATAATCGATGGGGTCATGTGCCGGGGTAATGGTCATGGCACCGGTACCAAACTCTGGCTTAATCGCCTCGTCAGCAATAACGGTCATGGTTGCGATCTCGCCGGTAACGATCAGGCAGTCAAAACTGGTGCCGATATACTGCTGGTAGCGAGGATCATCCGGATGAACCACAATCACCTTGTCCCCAAACTTGGTCTCAGGGCGTACCGTCGCAACGGTAATTGGCCCATATTTAATGAAGTACAGGGGCTCTGTGCGCTCTTCATGCTCTACCTCCAGGTCTGAGTAAGCAGTACGGTACTTTACCGAGTAGTTAACGATGCGCTCACCGCGGTACACCAAACCATCCGCATAGAGCTTGCGGAATGTCTCGTAGGCACGCTCGATCACTGCGGGATCAAGGGTAAAGCGGTTTACTGACCAATCAACTGACGAGCCGAGCACCCGAATCTGGGATTCCATGTTTCCGCGGAAACCCTGTACGAACATATTCGTCTCTTCATAGAACTGCTCACGCGTCATCTGGAAACGAGAGCGACCCTCCTTTTCCAGTGCCTTCTCAAATACGGTCTGCGTCTCAATACCGGCGTGATCAGCTCCAGGAACGTAGATGGTACGATCACCCTTGAGGCGATGATACCGTACTAATGCATCGGTCATCGATGCTTCTAGGGCATGACCGAGGTGCAGATTTCCGTTTGCGTTTGGCGGGGGCATAACCACCGAAAAGGCCGGCTTACTCTGGTCGGTACTTGGCGCAAACGTGCCGTTATTCTCCCACAGAGCATACAACGCCGCCTCATGCTCATGAGCAACGTACGCCTTGGGGAAATCAGATTCAAGGGTAGAAGTAGTATTCACCTTACCAGATTAGCAGAATTCTCTGAGAAAAAAATTGCCCACCCGGTTTAGGGGGTGGGCTTGGCAAACAACCGACTGAACATCGCATCATCTTCTTATTTTTGTAAGAATGTCTTGACCCTTGAAAATCAGGTACAGCAATAGACAGAGTTGACCCGGCCCCGTACTGCCTACCCCGGCAATTATTAGACAGAGCTCAGGAAGGTTCTTTTTCTCAACGTGAGAGGACAACACGCATTTAATGTTTGATATCGATAGATAAAACGTCCTATCAAGCAATATGCGCTCAATCAACACCCTCGTGATGATTGACCCGAATAAGATATGCGGACCCAGCTGAGGTACTAAAGAAAATTTGCCCGCCCAGGCATCACAAAATACCTGAATTGGCAGTACGAGCACGCTAAATACTCCATATAGAGCAAGGATTCCAACTACCAAAATGGCAGTCATGATAACAACCCAAAAGACCATACCCTCAAGAAATCTACTGATCATTTTTTTCATAAAACACCTCACCCACCACCTCTGATGGGATTTCATTTTTAGATTGCCTCATCTATACCCTATTTATCACTTTTCTGCCAGAGTACTGTCATGAAATCGACGCTTCGCCGCATCCTCAAACCCCTCTACAACGACAAGACCCTCCGCGTATGGCACTATGCACGCGCCGTTGGTGCTGTAGTAAAGAGTGGCAACCCCGCTCACGGGATGATTGTGTTTGGCGTGACCGGCACGAAGGGAAAGAGCACTACTTGCCACTTTCTTGCCGAGATCTTGATGGAAGCAGGCTACCGAGTGGGTATGTTTACCACTATTGCGAGCCGTATTGGTGATGACTATATCGTAAATGAAACCAGCTTCAGCACTCCTGACGTTTTTCAGCTGCAGGAGTGGCTTACCCAGGCACGTAACGCCGGCTGTGAGGTGTTGATTGTTGAAACCACCTCCATTGCCCTTGATCAATTCCGTGTACTCGGTGTGCCATTTCAGTATGTGGGCATCACCAACCTTGGCCACGACCATCTTGATTACCACAAAACCATGGACCGCTACGCTGTCGCCAAGGCACAGCTCCTGCAGCGCCGTGGTCTCAAGGGCATCAGCATTAACCTGGATAGCGAATGGTCACCCTTCTTCCTTGAGAAACGTAACCAGCAGGCAAAACTGACTACATTTAGTCAGGACCACGCAACGTCCCCTGTCCCTGGTGCTGAGCACCTCTGGCTCGAGAAGTACTCAAGTAACCCAAATGGCGCAACCTTCACCCTTCACTGGGGCATGCAATCAGGCCGTGTAAAGCTCCAGCTTCCAGGACGCCATAACGCTGAAAATGCACTAACCGCTGCCTCGCTGGCCCTCAATCTGAACCTTCGCCTGGAAAGCGTTATCGCCGGCCTCGAGCGCCTCACCCACGTGGCTGGACGCATGGAGCGCTTAAGTACTCCCCGTGGCGCCACGGTGATTATCGACTTTGCCCACACCCTAGAATCACACGAGCAGCTCTATAAAACCCTTCGCCCCGATGTGCGCGGACGCATGATTGCGGTGTTTGGGAGTATGGGGCAGCGCAATAAAACCGAGCGACCAATCATGGGTGCCCTGGCCGCCCGCTATAATGACTT
>JAGVEG010000046.1 GCA_020058355.1 Candidatus Berkelbacteria bacterium | reverse complement strand
GAGGTCCGCAGTTCGAGTCTGCGCGCCCCGACCATTTGCGAGTGTCGTATAATGGCTATTACATCTGCCTTCCAAGCAGATGACACGGGTTCGATTCCCGTCACTCGCTCCAAAAGAAAGTGCTCGCTGCGGCGAGCTTTTTCTTTCGAGTCACACAAGCGAAGGAGCTTACTTCACGAAGATCTAATAGGTTGTCGCCCGAAACGAAGGATGTCTACTCCTGAAATCAACAAGAACACCAAGCCACACCCCGCAATCAGGTAGAGCGCGCCAGCTAGAGAAAACCGCTCGCTCAATTGAGCAAAGATCAAAACAAGGATAATACTACTTTGCTTGCTGGCATTCACTAGGGATGCAATCGTGGCACGTTGTGCCGCCGTTGCGTGGTGTTGGACCGAGCTATCAGCAATGGTTTCACCGATGGTAACGCAGACAAAGAACGGAATACTAAGCAACGCACCGAGTACATTATGAAACACGGCCATCCCGAGTGCAGCTACCGTAGCACCGAGGGCAAGCATCGGCAGCGAGACCTTCTGCATCACTCGTTGGGTAGCGGTATTGGCTAGCGCTACAATCCCGCCCATCACCGCAGCAAAGATACCAATCCACGCCAGGGGAATGTGCACAAACTGTAGGTAAAACTCCTGATATTCATCATACGTAGTTGAAGCAGCCACCAGAAAGGCACCAAAGAGCGCGGCCTCACGTAAGGTTCTACTACTCATTAGTACACGTAAGCCCTGCCCCACATGCCCTAAAATACTCGGCCGCTCTCCCTCATGCTGGTAGGCAGGAGTATTTGGCAGACTCAAAACCGCAAGGATTGCCCCAATCATGGCTGCAATACTTGCCGCATACGCCCACTGGTATGAGTACTGGGCAATGATACCACCGAGACCAATGGCAATGCCGCTCCCCAGCGTTGTCAGACTACTTGCGCGGCCCCAGTATCTCGCAAAATGCTGCTCTTCTCCGAAGCCAGAAAGCACATCATGCAGATACGATTCCAGCGTTCCTGAAACCAAACTCAAGGAAGGCGCATAGAGCAACCATGAAAGCGCAAAGCCAAGCGTCGTGTTACTTCTACTACTCAGGAAAAAGTGGGCAATACTAAGCAGCGTCGCCACAAAGAGCACCCACTTTCGAGGGTAGCGGTCGGCAATAATCCCCGTTGGCACCTCGCAGATAAGCATGCCAATCATCCAGAGCGTGAGCACGTGCGAAACATCTTGCAGACTGAGGCCTTGCTGTTGCATAAAAAGCTTCTCCACTGCCCAAATAGGCGCGAACCACTTCAAGAACGAGAATACATAGAGCCGCCGAAGAAAGCTTTGCAAGGTCATACATCCACCCTAGCAGACGCCATTCTCACCTGCACGAGGAGCGGAAAAGCTGCTACCCTCTATATACATGAGCCCTCTCACTCGCCTTCAACGCATCGTTTGCACTATTTCATTCCTCTGGGCAGGCATTGCTTCAGCAGTTTTGGCGTACACCACTGACTGGACTACCGATGAGCCCGCTCATCTGATCTCTGGCTATGTCGCCCTCACTCGCCACGATTATCGCTGGAGCGCGGAACATCCCTACCTCTTTAAATACGCAGCCGCTGCCGCACTCCTTCCACTTAAGGTAGTCTCGCCACCGGAGGATATTCGCTGGACCTCAAGTGCAGCCACCGCAAATGACCCGTGGCGTCAGTTTTTTGGCACCGCTGGTGACTGGCTCTACAACACTCCTGGCAACAACCCTACCCACATGAAGTGGGCAGCTCGTTCTGTCTCATGGGTGGTCTGGATGCTTGCGGTATGGAGCTGGTGGGCACTTGTCCGTCGTGTGGTCAAACCCACGGCAGCCCTCTTTGCACTGACGCTTTTTGTTACCAATCCACTCCTCCTTGCCCACAGTAGCCTGATTACTACTGATATTCCGCTCTTAGCAGCACTGATCGCTACGCTCCTGGCACTCGTGCGCTACGCAGAGCAGCCAACCACAAAGCGGCTGATCTGGGCAGGCCTTGCCCTCCTTGCCGTCGTCACCACTAAGTTCTCTGGCATTGTTCTCATCGCTCCTTTTGTCGCAACGCTTATCTGGGTAGCCCGCAAAGAGAAAACAGCAAAGCTTTTCTGGCGCCACCTCGGCCTTGCCACACTTGTAGTCTGGGCGGGCATCTGGGTTGTCTACGGATTCAAGAGCCAGTACACCCCCTGGAACCCTGCCGAACTTGCCCGACAAATTGAGCTTGGCTGGGTGAAGCCTCCTTTCCCTGAGCAACTCCCCACCATTGATCGCATTGCTCGCGTCCTGCAGTATATTCTCCCGATCGACTGGCTGAAGGGTGTGCTCTATCTCTTGGTAAATCAGTTCGCAGGACGACCTGGCTACCTCTTGGGTGAAGCCATTCACGGAAGAAATCTTCCGTACTTCCCCGTCTTGTTTGTACTGAAGACTCCACTCTTTCAATCGTTGAGCATCCTTATCGGGTGCGGCTGGGTAGCAACCCTCATGTTCCGCAAAATTACGAAGCCGAGCTTTGGTGAAGTATTGATTGGTGGCACCGCGGCCCTCCTTACTCTTGGTGCCCTCACGAGCAAGCTCCATATTGGTGTGCGCCATGCGATGCCGGCCATTGCTCTCAGTACCCTATTTGGCGGCATGATTCTTGCCTATCTCGTAACCTGGCTAACAAAACGGAGTAAGCGGCCTAGTGAGTCACCTGGACTCTTCCTCATTCCTCTTTTGTCTGCACTTCCACTCATTGGCTGGATCCCGCACAACCTCCTTGCCTATGGAGACCCACTCTTGGTCCGCCACCAAACTGAGCGCTGGTGGTACTACACCGATAGCAACCTGGACTGGGGCACCCGCCTTACTGATACCCGCCGCATTGTTGAAGAACTCTACCCCACCGGACCCATCTACTACGACTGGGGATGGAATTCTGGTCTTGAGCGCCCATTTGGACCACGTTCAGTCCGTATTCCTAATACTACCGACCTGCCGACAAGCCCATCACTTCCCCTTGCAGGTGCTTTCCCCACTGATGGACCAATTATCCTAAGTGGTAGCTATGTTGGTAGTAGCCGTTACACCCAACTGCGTGAACATAGCCCCATTCTTACTGTTGGCGGCGTAACCTATGTGTATGATTTGAGTAAGCCTGCCGGAGAAAAACCAACCTACTACCCATAAGATAACTTTTCCGCTACTATCGAGGGTGTTGGTGGTTGATTGTGTACAAGTGGTACACTCGAAGACAGTGTCTTTCCGTTCCACTTTGCACAGTCAGAACAATATGGTGACTGTGGCGGACGTGAGCTACGCTCACTACAGTGCTTCGCACTGAGTGTGGTCTTCCGTTTATTGCCAGAATCACAAACAATATGGTGACTGTGGCGCAGTGGTACACTCCGGAGCTTTGCTCCTCCGTTCCACTTTGCACAGTCAGAACAATATGGTGACTGTGGCGCAGTGGTAGCGCACCTGATTGTGGCTCAGGTGGTCGTGGGTTCGATCCCCATCAGTCACCCCATCCTTTATACTGCAGGAAAATTCCGTCAGTTTTCAGCTTCCAGAGCCGATTTTCTTCGGTTCGAGTAAGGCAGAAGACGAGGCGGTTTTTTTGTTGGAATCTCGAACCAAGACTAAAAGGCGGTTTTTGAGGGATTTTTTGATTGATTTTGATGAATTCACTCATCTCCTCATCCGACCCAGCCCAGCGAACAGCTAGGATTGCTTTACCAAGAGCAATGTAACAACTATTTTATATATTAGATGACGTTAGTACCCCAAGAAACAATCAGACAACATTATGTTCCTCATTTTTATTTGAGTAACTTTACGGATACATCAGGCTTCTTTCAGGTATTTGATAAACCCAGTCACTCGTTCTTTTCTCCAAAGAGCCCTAAGAGTGTTGCGTACAGTAAGTATTTTTATGCACAGGAAACGGGTAAAAAGGACCAACTAAGCCAAGAAATTGAAGGGTTCCTTAAGGGATTTGATGACTATATCTCAAAGAATATTCGAAGCACTATCCAGAATATTTTAAGTACAGAAGTTATTCGTGATAGTGACATATACGTAATCTCTGTACTAGCAGCGAACCTCTACCTAAGGGGAGTACATGTCCGAAATATCCTCAGGAAATTGGAGGGGGAGTTGGCTAAGGAAGTTATGAGAATTGAAGCGAATCGTCCTGGATTTAAAAACAAGGCCAAAGAAATACTATTAAGAGAATCTGGAGAGGAAATTTCAAATGAAGAATTAGATAATTTAGTCAATATTCTAAAAGAGAAAGGATACGATTTAGAAGTGGATAACTCTCTGCATCTTTCATTGATTCAAACCGAGCACAAAGATTATATTAATATGTTTTCAAATAAAAAACTCCGAATATATGTATCCACTGGAAGTAAGAAATTCATAACTAGTGATAGCCCAATACTTGAAACTAAATGTCCTGACCCTAAGCACCCACCCTACGGACTGCACTTTATGCAGCGCCTTCACACATTACCCCTCACAAAGGACATATTGGTTGAGTTTCATGACCCAATGCGCTTACCAGGAGAGTCAGTGATTCGAAAATCAAAGGGAAATGATTTCGTGTCAACGAAAAATTCACAACACTATGATATAGCTAGTGGAAGGTGCTTTGCGCAATCACGTGACGACCTGCCTGCCACTTTGAGTTAGTTTTAGGAATAACAAGTAACTAAACCACGAGTATAATTGATGACAACTAACTAATTGACCCCTCTAACCTGTTCTGTCATATTCGCACGGACTTCAGAAAGGAGTTATGCAATGGACGACAAAAAACAAAGGAATCTCGTTACTATAATTGACGAGATTGAAAGTACCCCTCGGAGCGATGCCGCAAGCCGTGTCACCCTAATGAACGAGTTAGCAGAGGGCTTCGGGGTAACGGTTTCGCAACTTTGCAGTATGGGCGGCGCTACCGATAAACGGACAGTAGCAGGGTGGTCACTAGGAGTGAAGCCACACACTCGCTTTCTTAACCAACTTCGCACTCTAGCACGATCTCAGGGTTTGCACCCGGACAATCAGCCCGAGGATGCACCGAGACTCACCCTACTTGCTGAACTCTTTCGCCTACAGCAGCTTGCCGATCGGGTAATTGTTATAGGTGAAGGCCCCTACCGTGAGAGAACAGTTCCAGATATAAGACTACCTGTACTACAAAATGTGGCTAGCGGTACACGATATGACTACGTCTACCCGAAGGGTAGTCGAGCAGAAACATCCTTTGGAGAATTTGCCGGGTACTACGGGAAGGGTGTTGCTCGTGATCCTACTCGCATACGCGGGCACGTGCTTCACCCCAATCTGCGCATGGTGGTCCTTGGCTCAACCCTCTTACTTCATCAGCAATCTGGAGGTGAGCTTTCAGGATTTCTCCACTTACCACATGCTGCTTCGACCAATCCCTTGCACCGTTATGCGTGCCTACCCCTCGATCCAGAGCTGACTGGTGAGTACTTCTGGCAACTTGAGCAGAACGTCCCATCTCTCAACTAATCCCCTTGTGGGTCTCAAAGCTTTTTGCTGCGAGGCCCACTACTTTTATGTTGCGTATATTTCTTCGGCCTTGGTTCGAATAGCGTTCAATAGGTCACCCTAGTTCTTACAATTTGAACTATCCATTAGTTTAATGCTTCTGAGAGCCTCTATTCTCGGTTCGAGTGAGCTTCAGACACATTAAACTAATGAATAGTAAGAGTGGTCCCTAATAAGCTTTTTTGGCGGTTCGAGTTGCTTTAGAACAACCATGTTTCGTATTGGCTAATCT
>JAGVEG010000030.1 GCA_020058355.1 Candidatus Berkelbacteria bacterium | reverse complement strand
TATTAGCCTCCGGTATTGCGCGTATGAGTGAGCGCTCGGTGTTGGTGAAGCGACTCCAAGGAGTAGAGGCACTTGGCCAGGCAAAGATTATCGCTGTTGATAAGACGGGAACGATTACTAAAAATCAACTTGCTGTTGTTGCGGCGGTTACCCTACATGATCACTATGCTGTTGCGGCAAATGGCTACCAAGTAGCCGGTGCAATAACCAGTTCGAGTAAGAAGGAGTCGCCGCATGCATTGGATTGGTTGGCGCGAAGCTGCATGCTTACCTCGGGTGCGCAGATTCTTACTGCAGAAGATGGGACGGTTACAATCGAGGGTGATCCCACCGAGGCTGCGCTTCAGGTGTTTGCTAAGAAATGCGGTATTGAACAGGGCGAGATTACTGCCCGTCTACCACTGGTTCGCGACGAGGGCTTTGACTATACCCGCAAGTACCACGAGGTTGTTCATAAGAGTAGCCGGGGCTATCTTGTTTCCGTGGCAGGGGCGCCAGACGTACTCCTCGATCAGATGCAGCTTTCTGAGAATGAGCATGTGATGATCCGTCAGCAGCAAGAGCGCCTCTCCCGGCTTGGGATGCGCGTGATTGTGCTCGGTCATCTGGTGGTTCGCGAGTCACCCAAGGTGGGCGCGCATCACCACTATCACTTTGACGGATTGGTTGGTATGCAAGATACGCTGCATGATGGCTTGCAGAAAACCATTGCAACACTGCATGATGCCGGCGTTTCGGTGGTGATGATTACCGGTGACCACCCAATAACGGCGCACGCGCTTGCGGTGCAAGCCGGTATTCTCGAGAACAACAGCTCGTCGCATCAGGTACTTTCTGGCGATGTCTTGGAGCGCATGAGCGACGAGGAGCTCGTGACCGCCTCGGCATCGGTTCGGGTATTTGCACGCGTGAGCCCTGAGCACAAGTTACGCATCGTCCATGCTTTTCAAAAGGCGGGCTATGTTACAGCTATGACTGGTGACGGAGTGAATGATGCCCCGGCGTTAACAGCAGCAGACCTTGGTATTGCTCTTGGCATCCGCGGCACCGAAGTGGCGAAAGATGCGGCAGATATTGTATTGCTTGATGATAATCTCTCCTCGATCGCCACCGGAATAGAGGAGGGGCGCAGTATCTATGCGTCAATCCAGCGCGTTGTTACCTACCTATTCAGCGGATCGTTTTCCCTTGTTACCATCTTGGTGATTAGTGCCGTCTTGTTCCGCGCTACACCAATCGCACCATCGCAAGTCATCTGGCTGAACTTCGTCACTGACGTTGTGTTGGTACTGGCACTTACCAGCGAGCGCACGCGAGAGGGTCTCTTAACAAGAAGGTACGTCCATCCAACGGGGCTCATTACCCGTGATACGCTAAGGCGTATTTTTGGCCTGACGACGCCTTCCATTATTCTTATCAGTATTGTGCTCGCTACCATGCAGGGGTCACTTGAGACTGATCGCTCACGAACAGCGATCCTGACGATTCTCGCAGTGACTCACTGGGCATTTGCCTGGAATGTGCGAAGTAAGGACACTTCACTGTTTTCTGCAGGATTTGCACGTAGTAATCCGCAGTTGATCGAGGTGACGATCCTGGCCTTTATCCTGCAGCTTACTGCGGTATATGTTCCCGTTTTCCAGCAGGTACTCCACACCACGGCACTCCCGCTTGGTACCTGGCTCATCGCCTTTGCTATTGCGGCAAGTTGTATTGCGGCCGAAGAGGTGAGAAAGTACTTCCGTCGTCACCGGTAATATATCTATTGTATGCGTGCAGCTATTTACACCAAATACGGTCCGGCTTCAGTCCTCTCTCTCGCAGAGGTACCTCGCCCGGTGCCCACCGATACACAGGTATTGGTGAGGGTTTTTGCTGCCACGGTGAACCGCACCGATTGTGGATTTCGTACTGCTGAATACCTGATCTCACGAACATTCACGGGCCTTGTTCGGCCAAAGCGCACTATTTGTGGAAGCGAATTTGCAGGGGAGGTTGTGGCGGTTGGTGCTGCAGTTACGAACTACAACGTTGGTGATCGAGTATTTGGTTTTGACGATGTGCGACCCGGCGCTCACGCCGAGTATTTCTGCGTTGCCGCTGACGGGCCCATGGCGGTGATTCCCGAAGGGAGAGACTACTACGAGATGGCAGCCGCGGGGGAGGGTGCCAGCTACGCACTCTCGGTGATTGAGGCAGCGAAGTTGTTGCCAGATCACAAAGTGCTGGTGTACGGTGCTTCTGGTGCGATTGGCTCAGCGGCAGTCCAGATCTTGCGTTCACAGGGAATCCATACAACGGCCGTTTGCGGTACGAAAGGATATGAGGCGGTAAAGAAGCTTGGTCCTACGGTGCTCATTAATTACGAGTGTGAAGATTTCATGAAGGCGACGGATCGATTTAATCTCATTTTTGATGCGGTGGGCAAGCAAACCTACGGAGCAGTACGGTCACTCCTGGCGCCAAAAGGTATGTACTACTCAACTGAGCCGGGACCGGGATGGCAAAACCCCTTTTTGGCAGTGGGATTTGCACTACTTGGTAAGCGCAACGTCATATTTCCTATCCCAAAGATTAACCAGGCAACCCTGACAAAGATTAAGGATATGATTATTGAGGGCAGCTTCGCTCCGGTTATTGATCGTTCCTATCCGCTTTCGGACATTGTTGCCGCGGCAACGTATGTAGAATCAGCTCAGAAGATTGGCAATGTGGTGATTGAGGTGGTACCGCGCGATCAAATACAGTAGGACAATTTATTTACGACCGCAGCGTCACAATCAACCGCTCGGGATAGAGAAAGAGATCAAGCGCATCAAGGATGGCAGTGACGGTGAGTGGCTGCTGGCCGGAGATGGAGAGATGCATGATTGGTTCCTTGCGCTACGAAGTTCCCTCTAAGAAATCACGAAGCTTCCGCAGGGCAATTGCAAGTAGGTGGCTCAGCTGCTTTGCTTTCGCTTCGTTACCGGTGATGAAGGTGAGGTCGTGCAAGGGGTCGGTGTTACTTACTGGGCTCCTCTGCAAACTCAAAATGCCAGAACTCACGCTTTACCCCAAGGGAGAATCCGGCCTCGAGCATGGTTTCCACCTGGAGTGTCTGTAGGCGCTGGTACTCTTTACTGACTTCATCGAGTTTCTCTTTGTAGAAATCAATAAAGAATGCATCGGGATCTTCTTCCGGGTTGCGCATCGTTACTTCCTCGCCGGTAGTTAGGTCGATCAGATTGATATCGATAGCGCGTCCGGTGGCATGGGGCATGGTCACCATGTTCAGTAACTTGTCGGTCTCTGCCCTGCCTCGTAGTATATAGCGCTTTTCTTGGATCAGCCCGTAGAGTTCTGGGCTGCGGAAGGCGTCCTTTACGATCATTTCGTAGCCCTTTTGGTGAAAGAGCTCCTTGGCACGGAGGAGGGGAGGAATAAGTGCGGCGTGCACATACGCATGTTCACTATCCACGCCGGCGAGCGCTAGTTCATCCTCACTCATCGTAAAACGTTCACGGCGCGTCCAGTAGAAATTTATTCCCTTAATGTCATAGTCATTCGTATTGACGAGGTAGCCGGGACGCATCAGCTCTTCTTTCCACTTCGCTTCTCAAGGAAGTACACCAGGAAGTAGCCCGCAAAACCAAGGGTAATAATGAGTAGGGTTGAGGGGGTGAAGTCGGGCAGGATGTTGTTTTCAAGAAGGGGAACAATCTCGCCATGACTATTTACGCGAGTGGTCACAACTTCACGCCAAGGCCAAACCTTGCGTAGTGAGCCGATCATCATACCTATGAGTGCCGCAACGGCACTATCGTGATAGTTCTTGAAGAGCCAGGTGAGTACGCGCGCAAAGAGTGCAAGTCCCACAATACAGCCCGCTGCGACAGCGATCAGAACGGGAAAATCTCGGGCGACTACGGCATCGAGAATCTGCTCGTACTTGCCAATAATAACCAGGATAAACGAGCCAGAGATACCCGGTAGAATCATGGCGCAGATTGCCAGGGCGCCACTGAGGAAAAGTGCCAGGTAGCCATCGGGAGTTTCGGTAGGTACTGCCCCGACCAAGAAATAGGTAGCGACCGAACTGACGAGCAAGATACTCACCAGTTTTGTTGTCCATTGCGGCACGCGATCACGCACCAGCTGAATCGAGCAGAGAATCATCCCAAAAAATGCCGACCACAGATAGGGTGCCTTGATTTCTAGAAGGTAGGCAAGGATACCCGCAAATGCAAAGACAGAAGTAAAAATTCCGGCAAAAAGTGGCACGAGAAATGCAAACGGTACCGTACGAAGCGCTTTGCGGAAGGAACCCTTCAAGGCGAGCTTTAATGATTCACTGGTAACTTGCTTGATGCCGCTGAGAAGTTCTTCATAAATGCCGGCAATGAAAGCGACGGTGCCGCCAGAAACTCCGGGGACAAGATCGGCGATGCCCATGGCAACACCGATGAAGTAGATGCGAATCTTCCGCGCGTGTTTATTAATCCAAGAAAGTGATGGCATAATTTCGAAAAAGATTACTATACGCCTTTCAGTCTAGCTAAAGATCGGCCTGATCTCTATTCTTCTGAAAGATCTGGCGAGCCTTACTTAGGCTCAGGTCACCGTTTGGTCCGCCAAGGACTTCATCTGCGTTAGAGGTATCCTGGCCATCGAACTGCCAGTTACAGATGGGGCAGATACTATCAAGTTCTCGCAAGGCCTGTTCACAGCATGGGCAGAGAAGATCCTTCACCGTATTGTTCATGCTAAGAATGGTATCAGCGTGCTTTTGTGGCGAGTATTTGTCATAAAAGTCCTGCTCGTTTGGTGCCCAGACCTCAGTCCACATATGCACCCAGGGAAGGTTTCCCGCTTGGTCACGAGCGATACCGCGCTTGGTGGCTACAGCGAGGGGAACATCAAGCCAGATTGATGTTGCGTAGTAGGGAAGGAGCTTTGCTTGAATGAGGCCGCATCC
>JAGVEG010000058.1 GCA_020058355.1 Candidatus Berkelbacteria bacterium | reverse complement strand
CTGGCTCACATAACGCAGTACGGGAGCAGTTGCATCAACCAGGGTACCGGCGCCGTGGGCATCGTGCTCGACACTCAATGAAGCGTATTCAGGGCAGTGGGTAGTGAGGTGCTGCTTATTGTGTTCAAAAACGGTTTGTGCGTCTTGACCAGGAACAATTCGTACATTGAGCTTGGCAGCGGCCGAGCCACTAATGCTATTGCGGAATCCCTCGCCCATATAGCCAGAGCCAAGGCCGATGATCTCAATGGTTGGCTGGAAGATGAGCTGACTGCCAAGGCTCGAGCTACTTGGATGCCAGTGGATTTTGGTACCAGTGAGCCGTGGGTAGGTTTCGGGTTTAGTTCCTAGATCGGCCCAAGCCTGCTCTTCAGGGGTTGGTTGGTGGGCGCCTTCGGTAATGTGGGCAACTGCCAGGCTGCCATCACTGTTGTGGAGTGTGGTAAGGAAGCGAACAAGCTCGTGGGCAGCATTGGGTACGGTTCCACCAAAGATACCTGAGTGAAGATCGCGATCACTGGTTGTAAGTTGTACATTGATCTGGACGGTACCACGGAATCCTACCTCAATTTGCGGCTTGAGGTCATGGAGTTCACCATCAGAGATAAGTGCCGTCGTTGCCTGAATTTTCTCTGGGTGGCTGGTTAGGAACTGAACAATGGCTTCAGAGCCATTTTCTTCATCTCCTTCGATGAGAACTTCAATATTCCAGGCGAGACGGTTACTCGCTATAAGTTCGGCAACGGTTGCGAGGTGGATAAGAAACTGCCCCTTGTTATCGGTTGAACCACGACCAACAAGATACCCACCAGCTTCCTGAAGGGTAAATGGATCGTGCTGCCAGCCGTCAGCTTGTACTGCGGGTTGTACATCGTAGTGCCCGTAGATCAGGCAGGTCGGTGCATCAGCGGTATGGATGTAGCGCGCAAAAACCAGGGGATGCTGGGTGTTCGTGTGAATCAATTCTGACTCAAATCCAATCCCCGTCAGCCATTCAGAAAGGGCTTCAGCGGTTGCTTGGCACTGGGGAATAAAAGTGGGATCGGTTGAGATACTCTGCATCCCGACAAAACGGCGAAGGAGAGAGAAGTAGGTCGGGTTCATAGAATGATAAAAAGAGTGGTTGACCAGGGTGTGAAGGCAAGCCGACACACCCCGGCGGTTATTTCTTGGGAGCTGGTGGTTTACCTGACTTGATTACAGGTCCGGGGCCACTTACAAAGTATCCGTGCATTTTCTTTTTCCTTTCTTTTGTATTTAAAAAGTGGGCGCCTTGCGGAGCCCACTTGCGACTAGTTGAAGTACCAACTACTGCAAAGCGGCCCCAGAAGGGGTTGAAAACTTCGCAAAGAGGTGCCAACAAATAATCATGGATTAAGTTAAGGCCTTTTTGTGCGAGCTGACAAGTTCCTCGTATTTTACGTGATTTCAGTCTGTGCGTACTCGCACACAAAATCTTTAATGATCTTGGTAAATATTTCCCAGCCCCTAGAGTCAATCCACTCGGCTGTGCTGTGAATATCGCCACCTGGTGGCTGAAAACAGAGTACGGGGATATTCTCTGCAGCAAAGTAGCGACCATCAAAACTGCCACACATGGCTCCCTGGGTGAGGGTAATGTTGTTTTGGGAGGCACTATTCTTAATAGCAGAGAGTTCAGGGAGATCTTCTGAAAGGCTCAGGCATGCACCATCTGAGAGTGTCTCATAAGAGATGGTGTGGTCGTGCAGGTACTGAAGAATGGTTTCACGGTCAACTTCTGTTGCGGGGCGTACATCGATGGTAAGCGAAGCGGCATCAGGTATCTGATTGGTTGCGGTGCCACCATTTATCGTAGTGAGTGCCCAGCTTGTTGTGGTTAGGCTTGGTGCACCGAATTGCTGTGTACAGAAGCTATCAAACCGTGTGTAGATCGCCAGAAGTTGCTCAATAGCATTCTCCCCAAGCCATGGTCGAGATCCGTGAGCGCTTCTACCGGTTGCGATTATTTTTAGATGAAGTACACCTTTACCTACGGTGATGAGCTCCCAGTTTGGTCCACCATCAGGTAGTACTACGCACGTTGCAAGGTACCCTTCCCTAACCAGAGCTCCGACACCATTCTTTCCGCCGATTTCCTCGTCACTGGTGAGCATAATGCCAAAATCAAGGGTCGGGAGTTTTTCCGTCAGTTCATTGAGAATGACAAGGTAACTCGCTGCGGCAAATTGCATGTCAAATACGCCACGTCCGACGAGATTCCCACCGGAATGGGTAATCGTAAAGAGGTCGTCAGGTCCAGGCACGACATCAATGTGCGCGGCAAGCCACAGCCTTGGCGTTTTTGTTTTCTTGGTTGTTATAAGTAGTGATGTGAAGCCGTTTTGCTCAAACCACACCGTCTCGACTGGTTGGTTGCGTACTTGTGCTGCATACCACTGCAAAAGTGCCTTGGTTTGAAGGGGGGCTTCGGTGGTGGCCCGAAAGCTCATAAGATGTGAGAGGATGCTTTCTTGGGTCATAAAGAAATACTAAAGGATGGGGCTACAGCAAGTATAGCCCCAGAGATAAGATGTTCGAAATTACATGAGTGGGCCCTGTACAGAATCTGGTGTGCCGTGGATTTTTAGTCCCGGCGAGGTAATCCATGCCCCGCCGACGTACTCCCAAGAGTTGGTGCTGGGGAAGTAGAGAAAGAATGGGCGATACAACATGAAGTGCCTTTTCTCATCGGGTAGCTCAATACTGGGTGGAGCTATTAGTGGTTGAACGAGCAGGGCTCCTACCGATTCCTGGGCACGAAGTGCCAGTCGTCTCCACGTATCGACTCCCTGGGGTTTTTTACCAAACACCACCTTGAAGTCAGATTCCATACCGACAAATCCAACCATACGACCTCCCCAGCCATGGGACTTTACTACAAGGAGCTTTTCATTTGGGTAGGCCGACCGTACTTGTGCAGACACGTAGGCTACGTCTATCTCACTGGGCTCTCCAGAGCCTGAGAGATTGGGGAATGTCACCTCCTTGGCAAGGCCCATAGCCACTAAGTAGCCCTTGTTGAGTTCATGCTCTATTGGGGCCAGTGCTTGCGCTTGCCATTGTCCATAGGTAGACATCTCACTTGGGTCACAGCGAACGAGTAGGGGACCTCTGTGATCTGTTGCTGCCTCCGTAAGAATGAGGTGATCATCCTGTGGTCGTTGCTCTGATCGAACGAACCGTAGACCTCGAAACTCTGCCTCATACCACTCAGTAAAGCGATTTTTGAAATCTGGATTGATAGCTCCAGTAATCCCCAGACCAGCAGGGCGTGGCTCAATTTCGGCAATGCCAATCGTCCCATCGTTGCTTATGATCAGGTCAAATCTGACAACGCACGTAGGTACGCCATATCTTCTCCAGGCCAGGGTGCTTTCTTGCGGAAAATGCTCGCAGAACGCTGGTAAGAGTGCTCTGCAATGGGTAATCACGGCAGAATCAAGCCTCAAGACTTGTGGACTCGATTTGATGGTGTGTCCCGGTAGCAGTCCGCTAAGTTCCCGAATTTCACATATTCTCATTGTTTTCTCTTTCGTTTTTGTTTACACAAAAGACCGCTCCCTGGGAGCGGTCTTTTGCATGATGATGACGAATGACTTCCTCAATCGCTATTCAGCAAAAATATCCCGCTCCGGAGAGAGGTAATAGTGATGCCATGAATAGCTGCGTGACAAAATCATGAGGAAAACATACTCGAAATGTTTAGAGGGCGTCAATTTTTTGACATGAAAAGTCTGTGAGAAAAAGAGTAGATTTGCTATTTTTCTCCCATGGCCGAGCCGAGTGCTTCCCGCTAGGATAGGCGCATGCTTGAAGCACTCCTTACCCGCTACCAAACCCTCATCCAAACGGTGGGACTTGCTGTATTGCGTGAGCGTCGTGATGTGCTGCAGACCGAGAGCGAGGCTGCAACACTCTGGGATGATCCAGAAAACGCAGGTCGCCTCATGGCAGAGCTCGGCTCCCTCAAGCAGCGCATCGCCACT
>JAGVEG010000109.1 GCA_020058355.1 Candidatus Berkelbacteria bacterium | reverse complement strand
GGGGACGGCCAGGCAGCCTGCTGGATCTCAATGAAAAATATGCCCGCTATCTCCACCACTTCAACACTGTTCGTCCTCACTACGGACTCAACTTCCTTAGCCCTGAACAGAAACTCAAAGAGTACGAGTCTACTTCCCTACGTTAGTGTTCAATATGTTGCCGAGACGTTAAGCCTGCCTTGCTTCGGCCTAAATAATTCGGTAGAAAGAAGCAAATGAAGGAGTGAAAAATGAACCTGTTATTTTGTGGCATGGTGGGCTTCACAATTGCAGCCTACCTAATGATGTTGCACAAGCTTTTTCTAAAGAAAGCCCAGCCAAACCCTGTCTCTTGGGGAATTTGGATGTTTAACGACATCCTGGTGGCATATGGTGCGTTTCTAGGTCACGCATCAACTACGGCCTACTTGGCCGCTACCAATGCAACTTTTAGTCTAATCATTGCGTTCGCTGCAATCGCCTTAAGGCGAACAGATAAGAAGCCACTCAGTGGTTTTGAAAAAGTTGCATTGCTAGTTGTTTGCTGCGGACTACTCTTCTGGTTCTTTGCCGGAGATCCCAGTCGCGCATCAGGTATTTTGGTAGGCGCAATGCTGATAGGTGGCATCCCGTCGGTTATCGACGTCTGGAAGAACCCCAAAGGTGAATCGCTTAGGGTGTGGGGCTCTCTATTAGTAGGGGATATCTGTGCAGTTGTACAACTTAGAGGGACTGACCTCACCTTGGCGAAAACATCCGAGTGGGCCTTTCCACTAGGAGGGACCCTCATGTGTTTGGTTATGGTCCTTCTTATTCTTAGGAGAAAGTGATCAACTCTTCTCAATGTAGCCCCGGGTCTTCCTGGGGTGATTTTTTTGTCGCAAGAGTCCTTACTTGTGCGGTTCGTAGAAGCAATAAAGGCGCAAGAGTCCTTACTTGCGCGGTTCTCAGGAATAACAAAAGGCGCAAGGGTCCTACCCGCACCGTGCATCCTTTTAAGGGGGTGCAAGCGAGATCCAAGGAGGGGCAACGTGATCTCGGTAGCAGCGTGGATAGGACTCTGGCGCCTTGTAAAAGCCGTCGTATACGAAGCGGGGCTTCGCTGGCTGATACTTCTTACCTACCAGGTGTTTTTTAGCTCGTCAACAGGTTTCGTCTCTGCTACGATGCCTCACATGGAAGACCTCTGCTACAGCGCACTCGTGCGTTTTTTGCGCCTACACGGCTATGAAGAAGTGTCGACAGAACCTCGCGAATCAGGTTATTTTTGGGTGCAGGGAGATACGGTTCAGTGGTGGCCAGTAACCGAGGTTAATCCGTGGCGGATGCACTTTTTTGGTGAGGAACTTGAGTTTGCTGAAGAACGTGACGAGACCACCTGGCGTCGAACGGAGTGGCGGGGGACGGTGCAAGCCAACACCATTGATACCGAGCACGGCGTACTGAAAGTAGGGGATTACTTGGTGCATCCACACCATGGTGTAGGAATTTTCCGTGGCTGGACCACCCAGCTAAGCCTTGGTGAGGTGCGGCAGTTTGTACGGCTTGAATATGCGGCGGATGATCTGTTGCTTTTCCCGGGAGCTAAGGTGCACGAGCTCATGCCGTATATTGGAAGCCGACAGCCGCGCCTAACGCGCCTGCATTCCCAGGCGTGGGCGAACACCGTTGAGCGGGTACAGAAGAACCTGATTGGTATTGCTCGAGCACTCCTAAAGCTTTTTCTTACCCGCCAGCGTAGTTCGCGACCTCGTTATGAGCGCCCTGAGCAGTGGATTCGTGAGGTGCAGGAGCGGGCTGGATTTACCCTTACTTCTGATCAAGAACGTGCCCTGGCGGCTATTCACCGCGACCTCGCTGAGTCTGACCACCCCATGGACCGTCTACTTTGTGGTGATGTGGGATTTGGTAAGACCGAAGTTGCCCTGCAAGCGGCACTCTATGCACTAGCAAGTGGCCGACAGGTTGCCTTAATTGCGCCAACTACCGTTCTAGCGGCGCAGCACGCCGAGACATTCCGGAATCGCCTTGGGCATCTGCCCCTGCGCATTGAAGAGGTCTCTCGTATTCGCGGTGACAACGATGTGGTGAAGGCTATTAGCACCGGGCAGGTTGATCTGGTTATTGGGACGCATCGTGTACTTGGAGAGGGAATTCAGTTCCATAATCTTGGCCTGTTAATCATCGATGAAGAACAAAAATTTGGCGTATCTCACAAAGAGCGCCTCGCAGAGCTGCGTCCACACCTTGATGTCCTTACGCTGACGGCAACACCGATTCCGCGTACACTCTCGCTCAGTCTCTCTGGTCTCAAGGGGCTTTCTATTTTGCGCGAACCACCACAAGGCCGAAAGCCAGTGGCTACCCAGGTGCTTTCCTATCGGCCCGAGGCAGTTCGCGACGCCATTCTTGAAGAACATTCACGAACTGGTCAGGTTTATGTGGTGCATAACCGCGTTCAGAGCATTGGGGTGGTGCGTCTGCGGGTTGAAGATGACCTCAAAGCAGCTGGAAAAGAAATCCAGCAGTACGAAGACGGTAAGCCACGCCGAGAAGGAGTGCTAGTAACTGCGCTCGGTCACGGCCAAATGGATGGTAATAAGTTAGCCAAGATCCTCCATGCCTTCCTGCACGGGGACATTGATGTGCTTTTTGCCACGAGCATTGTTGAAAACGGCCTTGATGCACCATCAGCAAATACGTTGATCGTGCTGCATGCCGAACGCTTTGGTTTGGCTGACCTCTATCAGTTGCGTGGCCGCGTAGGGCGCCGTGAGCGGCAGGCCCATGCGCTCTTCTGTATTGGTGGACTTGAGCGTGCCCAGGACGAAGCGGCCGAGCAGCAACTCAGTGTAGATGCCCGCCGGCGCCTCGAAGCGTTGGTTGAGGCTGATCAGCTTGGTAGCGGATGGACTATTGCCCTGCGTGACCTTGAGATCCGTGGTGGGGGAAATGTACTTGGCCATGAGCAGCACGGTAGCCTTGAGGCGATTGGCCTGCTCCTCTATGGGCAACTGCTGCAAGAAGAAATTGGGCGCCAGGCAAAACGCGCAGGTGTTGCCATCTTCTCAGCACCGGATACCACGCGAGAAGGGGATTAAAAAAGAGGCCAGACCGGCCTCTTTTTAGGTGCTAAGTTACTTAGATGAAACGGACACTATCTGTCATTTCGTCATCATAGAATGATTCTCCGTTAAAGAACGAGTAGGACTGACCTAGATTCCACTGGAGTACTTTCCCGGTTTTGGGTAAGCGGCAGAAACGTGGAGGTTTTTAGTGTGATTTGATCTGACAGGGCGAAGGAAGTATTGTTTTGTGCCATTAGTTGGGCATGAAACAACACGG
>JAGVEG010000040.1 GCA_020058355.1 Candidatus Berkelbacteria bacterium | reverse complement strand
GTACCGCCAATATACATACCTGGTCGCTTGCGGACTGGGTCAAGACCTTCCAGGACTTGAATCTGGGCGGCGCCGTACTCGGCAGATGGTGGTGTTTGTACGTCTTCAGACATGAAAAAGAATGCGTCACAGCTAGACTCTCCTAGCGTAGCAGAGGCTGCCGCTGGAAGCGAGAGCAGAGGCTGCCGCTGGAAGCGAGAGCAGACGCCGCCTTAACAGGCGAGAGCAGACTTCGTTATTACAACATCGACTCCCTCCCCGATCTCACGTAAACTAGAGAGGTATATCGCTAACACTTGTCATGCTCCTTATTTCTGATGTTCTCAAGCGCACAGGCACCCTCTTCGCAAGTGAGTTTAAAACCGGCGTTCGGGTGTGGACAATCATCTTTAATGTATTTCTTGCATTCACTATTCTTGGCGTAATCTTTGGTGGCATTGCCGCAGGCCTGAGCACCGCAACTTCTGAAGCCAATGGCGGGTATGTGTACGGTAAGATTGAGAGTACCAATAAGATTCTCACCATTCCTATTAATGGAGTTATCGATGTGAGTACCGGAAGCAATCCTCTGAGCTTCTTCGGCGGTGACATCACCACCTCAGATGCTCGCCAGGCAATCCTCGATGCAGCAGACGATGACAGTATTAAGGGCGTAATTCTCTTGGTTGACTCCCCTGGCGGCACCACTACCGGCGCTACCGCAATGACCGATGCTATTACTCAGTACAAAAAGTCGGGTAAGCCAATTTGGGCACACGTTACTGGCATGGCTGCTTCTGCTGCCTACTGGATTGCTGCTGGTACCGATAAAATTACGAGCGACTCACAGGGTGAAGTAGGTTCTATTGGTGTGATTTTTGGCCCGTTCACCTACTATGATCAGCCTATTTCCCAGGGCAGTCTCCTCACCGGATCCGTAGAAACCAAGGGGGGTATTGAAGAAACCTACATCACTGCTGGCACCTTCAAGGACACCGGCAATCCGTACCGTCGCCTTGACCCCGCCGAAGTGGCCCACTACCAAGGCACGGTTAACCGCGCCTACGATACGTTTGTTAGTTGGGTGAGCGCTCGTCGTGCTATTCCTGATGCAACCATACGTAACGATCTCAAGGCCTTCCTCTACGACTCAGAGATGGGTAAGAAGTTGAAGCTTGTTGATGAGCTCTATGGACGTGAGGATATGTACCAGGCATTTGCGACTCAGCTCAATCTTGGTGACGACTATTCGGTAACAAGTACTCTTCCTTCTGGAGGCGGCCTCTTCTCGCTTCTTGGTGCACGTATCTTTACTCCAAAGAAAGCTGAGCAAACTTCTGCTATGAAACCAGCTTTTTGCACACAGACCCGCATGGTCCTGGCGCTCCATGGCTCACCTGCCACCTACTGCCAATAACTTCAGGAATTTCTCAGAAACGTACGATAAACTTGAGACATGAACGCATCCACCCAACGCACGTCACTTATTGTAGGCAGCATCTCTATCCCGGTACTTATTGCTGTTGGCATCTTCTTCTTTATTGCGGGCAACAAGCCAGCAGATAGCACTATTGCCACCGAGCCAACAGCGGTGCCCACGATACGTGTAGCCGTAACAAGTACTCCAGTTGCAGTCGTGACGGCCGTAGCAACGGCAACCCCAGCTACTACAGCAGCACCCACAGCCACTGCTGCAGGAGTTGCCACTGCAACGCCGACACCAACAGCAACAGCACAGAGTAGTACTTACACTGACGGTACCTATACAGCAAATACCAGCTATAGCGTCCCACGGGAAACAAACACCCTAGCCGTTACCCTTACGGTAAAGAATGATATTATTACCGCAGCATCCGCAACGCATACTGGCTTCGGCGAATCACAAGGCTACCACAGCTCATTCGATAGCTCACTCAAGGGGACAGTCGTTGGGAAGAGTCTTGCATCCTTCACAGCAAGTCGTATTGGTAGCGCGTCGCTTACTAGTGCTGCCTTTAATAAGGCACTTACCAGTATTAAGACGCAAGCTGGTGCATAGCCAAACATTTGACGCTCTCGGCACTCGCTGGTGGCTTGAGTCCCTCAGCACAGAACCGCTTCCTCTCGAAGCGGTTCTTCTGAGTGTGACTACTTTTGAGAACGCGTATTCGCGCTTTAAACCAGACTCTCTCCTCAGTACACTCAACAGAGAGCGCATCATACACAATCCACCGGCAGAATTCTGCGAACTTCTAGAGCTGTGCCTGAGCTTACAAGAACGAACACACGGGCTCTGGAATGCAAGTGTGGGTGGAGTACTAAATAATCTTGGATATGGACAATCAGCAGCAGGTAGTGTGAGTGAGACACTTGCTAGTGAGCTCACTAGTTCACCTTCTGTCGTCCAACTTGCCGGTACTGCTCAGCTTGATTTTGGTGGATTTGGTAAGGGGTACCTCATTGATAAGCTTGCCGACCTCCTTACTGAACACGGTGTGTCTGAATGGATTATTAACGGAGGTGGCGATATTCGCTTACAGTCCACAACCCCTATTGAACTCGCACTCGAACACCCACTCCAGGAAGGAATGTCCGTCGGCACGATCTCACTAATATCAGGCTCACTCGCTTGCTCAGCACCCTCAAAGCGCAGCTGGAAAAATGATGGGCAATCGCACCACCATATTATTAGCCCGAAAACCGGCAGTTCATTCACCAGTGCGGCTGGTAGTTTTGTTACCGCACCAACCGCGCTCGACGCCGACTGTGCTGCCACCTGTTTTCTATTGGCAGATGCTGAGAGCTATAAGCAGCTTTCGCAGGAATTTACCGCAGAGTACCTCCTCATCAATAACGATGGGCAGTTTACTCGCTCTACAGGTTTCGCCGGCGCACTCTTTAGCTAGTAACCAAATTCCTCGAGGTGAATCTGCTTACGTGGCACGCCACAGGCAGCGAGTACTTTTTTTGCCGCCTTCATCATGGGCGGTGGGCCACAAATAAAGTAATCAATATGCAAAGGATCTCCTACCACACTTCGTAGTACTTCTTCACGGAAGAAGCCACCCACCTCACCTGGTAGCAACTCTTTTTCATCACTTAATACCTCGCAGTACCGCTTACCAAGCACCGGCTTTAGGAGAGACCCATAAACTGCATCTGATCGGAAGCGGTTACATGAAATCAGGTAACGTTCATGCGTTGCCCCTTCTTGATGGGTGCGCTGCACGAATGGTGTAATGCCGATTCCACCAGCCAAGAAACAGGCTGGGCGTTCAGGTTGATCAGTAAGCTCTTGAGTAAATACTCCATACGTACCATCAACAAAAACCCTAGCACCTGTCTTCAGTGATTGGAGGCGCTCAGTAAACTTCCCAAACACCTTAAAGCTGATTGAAATATCGCCATTATCGTCGTACGAGACCACGCTAAATGGATGTGCCTCACCCAATAAATCAACTTGTAAAGAAATATACTGCCCCATTGAAGCCTTCACTCCTCTTCCAAGTGGACGAAAGCTGAGTTGGGTTACACGGTCATTCAGAGCTTTTACCTCTCGTACCTCATATGAGTATTTTCCAACACCAAAAGCCTGTGCCACACGTAGTGCACTGATCACCACAAACACACCAGCAATAACCCACCACGAGTACAGTGCAGGGTCACTCTTTGCCAGATTGCTTCCAATGGGTACGGCATGAATTAGGACCGCTGGAACTACGAGATACGAGAGAAAGTGAAGATTCTTCCACGGGCGGAATGCCATCTTC
>JAGVEG010000007.1 GCA_020058355.1 Candidatus Berkelbacteria bacterium | reverse complement strand
CGGGGAAGGTAATCCAATTGGATATTGGGCTCCCACTCCTGCAAAGTGTCATCATACCAACCCTGGACCGTAGAAACCAGAACAGGGTATATTCGCCCGTTCTTGCCTCTAACCTCATGCACCTGCTTGGTAAAAGCGGCGCACCAGGTAGTACCAGGTCCAGGTTTTGTGCCTAGGCGCAGGTAGAGCCCAAAGTCATCCGGCCCACATTCCAACCCCTTGGAGAGGGCCATTTGACGAATATCGTCTGGAAATTGTGGCTCCGACGATTCAAAGAGCTCCGCCACCGTCAGCTTAATTACGTTAACCATTGTCGCTTCCTCGGTGAAATTTACACCAGGAACGCCGTGCACATACGCATAGGTATAGGGGCTGATTGTTAGCCCCATAGCCGCAATCTTTGCGAGAATGCCACCAGGGGTCATCACCCCACCAATAACTAGTTCAAAAGTTGTCACTGATTTCTTCTCCGTGTCTTGTTGTTTTGCCCTTCCTTAAGGACATGTTGGTTATAAAACACTTTTGAGACAATAGATAGGTTGTCAGAAACTGACAAACATAAAAATACTAGTAGTTAACCTGTCAAATCGCTACTATCAGCACATGAAACCATCAGTTGACGAGCGTACCTACTATACGTTTTCAAACACCATCTATCCTTATTTTTACTCAGCAACCCCCCATGGAGCCATGGTGCAGTACCGTGGACACAACCTCATGGGAGGTTGGTATGTGCGGCTACAAAAGGATGGTACCGCCCTCCTCAAAGCTCCGTTGAGTTCGTTTCGGTCCTATGGCGATTACTTCTTTTCGTTGCTCGGCACCAATGATACAGATTTTTGTGACTGGCTTTATAACCTTGGCTGCACCCTGCAGGAGCTTACCGCTCGCCTAGCACGACAAAGTTACAACGATGTAATTCGTGGCACCGTTACCGCTGCCACCGAGTTTTACCCAGAGTATTCGGAGAACTTCGGTGCAGCACTTGGCATTGGCTACTCACTTGATTTTGCTGTTGATATTTTTCTTAAAGAAAATACCCTTGAGCCAGCCACAGTTTCATATACTTCTTTTTTGGACGAAGAAACCATCCAGCTTCAGCAAATTTTCAAATCAGACCTGAGTGCAGCTGAACGCCATACCGCCCTCCTTGACCACTCACTCAAATTTGCCTGGCTCTCTACGGAATATGCCGGCATTGAACATGTCACTATTGAGAAACTCTACAGTCGTGCTCATGAGTCTGTGCCGTTGGTGCCCTCTCCTGACAGCGCTTTGGCGCGACCCACCACACTGGCCGACTGGGTAGCATTTCTCACTCATCTCCGTGACCAGAGAAGGAAGCTCAATAGTATTGGTATGTATATGCTGGATCGGTATCTCAAGCACACCTGTGCACTGGAAGGACATGACTACACTGTTGCCCGCATGTTAAGTGTCGAGGAATTTGAACATCAAAAGAACGGCACGCTCCAGCACTACACAGAAAAGATTGCCGAGATTACGCCCATAGGCATGAAGCCACTGACTACTAACGAGTGGCAGCGAATACTTGAGACCGAGTACACCGAATCAACCGAACTGCGCCTTCGCGGCATTACCGGATCGCCGGGTTGTGTTCAAGGAACCGTACGTATCGTGAGGACAGCTGCCGACATGCACGCATTCCAGCCAGACGAGGTCTTGATCGCCTTTGTAACCACACCTGAGATGAATGCCTGTATTAAGCAGGCGGCGGCGGTTGTAACAAATGAGGGAGGCCTCACAAGCCATGCAGCATCCACTTCTCGCGAGTACGAGATACCCTGCCTCCTCGCAACCGAGATCGGCGCAAAAGTATTTATGACTGGCGACCTCGTCGAGGTTAACGCCAGCGGAGGATATATCCAACTCCTCAAGAGAACATAGAATAATACCCCCTAGCCACGTGGCTAGGGGGTATGAAACTCACACCTCAGTCTCTGGTGTCTTTGGAAGAAGAATCGGGGTAAGGATATCTCGGATATCCCCCTTCTCTAAGCCTGAGGCTGTTGTAAGATTGAACCTTCTCAACCTCTCTTCTCCCCGCACAACGTCAAGGCCGTACGTCAGGCGTTGGCCCGGCTCTGGGTCTGCTATGTAGAAGATCTCAATACTGATATCTCCTACTACATAAACTAACTTAAACCCAAGACCCCTCAGCTTCACGTAGCCATCTGGTAACGGCAACATTTTGTCAGCCGGTAAGACACCACCAAGCCTGTTATTAATATCGCCAAGAGCAGAACAATCCGACGATGTCGGGTAGAATCTAACAACTTTTGGAAATCTAACCATTTACTTACTCCTTGATACTCATGATTGAGCGAGTTCTCTATACCATTATGAATTTTCATAAGATAGATTGTCAGAAACTGACGAATACATAAGCAACTCGCAACTGATAAAAAATACCCCTACTGCAGACGTGGGGCAGTGGGGGTAGTAGTGAAGTTAGGAATTCTTCGCAAGTAGTTTACCAAGTATCTCTTTAAGTCTTACTCGCTGATGGTCGCGTATACTCCGGAGATCCCGGTTGATACCCTCACCCCACAGATCTTCTTCAGTCATGCCCTCATACAAGAAGTGCAGCCTTCCCGGGATATTCGGTCGAACAACTCCTTCACAGTTTATTTGGAGCCAGGTACCATCCCACCCAGTAAGCCTCACCACAAAACCAGTATCGTTGGTAATTGAGTACACTTCATCGGGAAAAACCGCATTCTGACGTACCTCACTATCAATGAGTCCATCCATAATGAGGCAGATTTCTTGAATAACAGTGACTAGCGAATGCCCATCATCATAGCCATGCCTTTGCAGCATTTACACCCCCTTCTATGACCAGTCCCCTCTCTTACGAGAGGGGACGTATCTAACTTTCCTTACTCGTATACTTTATGCGTACACTTCCCACCACAATATGTATGTGATGGGTCTGCTTCCCTGCACGGAAAGCAAGAATAGTTGCCAAAAGACTCGTCGCTCCCTGTAAAAGGGGTACTAGATCTGTATGTACTTGGAATACGCTACCTCTTTCTTTGAGCCAAGCTCTTTTTAAGCTGAAACTCACATTCTAAATAGCATCCCTTTTACCACAAGGTAAGTCTGTCAGAATCTGACAGTCAATTCTAAGATATCCGCTTCAGCACACTGATAATCCCCGTGTCGGCATTTACCTCAAGTAAGTCTCCATCGCGGAACATCCAT
>JAGVEG010000050.1 GCA_020058355.1 Candidatus Berkelbacteria bacterium | reverse complement strand
CTGCGTGGAAGCACGCTTCCTCTCCTACGATATGGAAGGCCGCGAAGTATGTGTCTACTTCGTTCCCCTCAGTGAAACAAGCACCGAAGTGATCGAGGTATTTGACGCCGAAACCGAGAACCCCCTCGACATGCAGGTTGCTGGCTGGCAGGCGATCATCGATAACTACGCGCTTTACTGCACATCCTCCAAGTGATGGGTGTCATTCCAGCATAAAACCTTCCACTTACCAGCGTTATCGAGCTGAATAGCACTGATGCCGGTATGACTCATAGGAAAAGAGTTAAAGATTGCTGTTGCAATCTCAGGAGTAACCTTTTTGCCGTACACCATTACGGCTAAAACAACGGTTAAGAATGCTCCATGGGTAACCACGGCAACTTTCTCTTCTTCTAAATTGGTGAGGAAGCTGAGTGCACTAACGGCACGCGGAAGTACGTCGAAGAAATTTTCTTCGTCACTCACATGCATACCCTCCATTCCCCAGTACTGAGTTCGAAGCGCACGAATCTCAGCGCCTTCGCCATGAGGAATCCCCGCAAGCTCCGATGGAGCCTTTATCTCTGCGAACAATGGTGAGCTGACAATTTCATGATGGGCACCAGCAGCCACCGCTGCCGTTTGCTGCGTTCGGATATATGGACTAACTATCACTTTTTCTATCCCAGACACACGTAGCCATTCGCCCAGTTGCTGTGCCTGGCGCTCCCCTCTCTCAGACAATACATCAAGAGAACTTCCACTCATCTTTTTGCTATTCATCACCGTTTCAGCATGACGAATGAAGTAGAAAGTCGTGGACATGAAGCAAGAAATTTACATACTAGGGAGTTCGCTTATGTTAGCATACTCCCAACATGTACACCGCACTAAGTAATCTTATCTAATGAACACTCTCGCCTACTTCGAGATTCAATCGAGTAATCCAGCCAAAACTGCAGAGTTCTATACCGCAATCTTTGGCTGGCAGTGCACCGAGGATACAACGATGCCAATCCCCTACTGGCGGATCAAAACTGACAGCATCAATGGAGCCATCCTCCAGCGTCCGGCCGCTCAGCCCGCTCCTGAGCAGGGTACCAACGCCTTTACTTGTTCGTTTCAAGTAGAGAATTTTGACGCTATGGCAGCAACTATTCTTGCCCAGGGCGGCACCGTTGCCATGCCGAAATTCCCGGTGCCCGGAACCTGCTGGCAAGGGTACTTCCTTGACCCCGAGGGAAATGTATTCGGGCTCTTTGAGGTTGATGAAACAATCCCAAATTATTAGTAGGCCATCATGCATACCGAAGAGATTCTTGATCTTGTAGACAGTAACGATCACGTTACTGGTACTATTTCGCGTACAGACGCCGCAAATCAAGATATTAGTTCCATACGCGTCATTAATGTCTTCCTTCAAAACGACGAGGGGCAGCTTTGGATTCCCCGCCGAGCTGCGACCAAGCGCCAGTTCCCTAATGCCCTTGGCATTAGCGTTGGTGGCCATGTTCATGCAGGAGAATCGTATGAAGATGCACTGATTCGAGAGGTTCAGGAAGAAATTCATCTCGACCTTCACACCATTCCTTACACACCACTAGGGAAACTCACCCCTGAAGTAGATGGCACTCACTGCTTTATGCAGGTGTACACTGTACACACAAATGAGACTCCGTCGGTTTTTGCCGATGAAGCACAGACAAGCTATTGGCTCTTCCCTCACGAGATCATCAGCATGATTGAGCAGGGCGATACCTGCATGGATGATCTGCCGATTTTGGTGAAGCGGTTCTTTTTGTAAACTCTAATCGTTAAATGATTTTAGTGACTATTTGTTATCACTTCTATTTGAGTAGCCAAAAAATCTTCGGACCATACCCAGATACATACCAATTGAATACTCTATCTCAAGCCGGTTGTTTGACTTACTCGTCACAGGTCTTTCTTTGTAGCTTCTTAGGGCAAAGTCGTGTAAGCGCCTTACTAAAAACTTCCGCTCGTCACGATTTAGAAGGGGTCGTAGGATTCCCAGGGCAAATGCCCATGCCATTCGCTCATTCTCCATAATTAGCCCGTGGTCTTCACTGGTCATTACACGATACTTATCATATCTCTTTTTCGCAGCAGAAAGCATCTCTTTCTTTTCGCTCGTCATCTGAGAACGGTACACATAATGCCCCACCTCATGAAGAAGTGTGGCAATGGTATCTAGGTTATTTATATCTCCCGCAAGTACCACGTGCTTTGCTTCATAATTAATGAAGTTCTCACCAAATGGAAGCGGCTGAGGATGCTCACGTGTAAGATCAACACAATACCCCGGTAGATCCCTACTTAATAAGAAACGGGCATTACCTTCCTTATCTAAAATTGAAAGATTTACTATCTGCATGTACTCACGGCCTGAGTATTCTTCAATTTCTTGACGCATTTTCGGCGAAGCTCCAGGATCGTTGGCCAACATTCCCATTATTAGGCCCTTACCATATCCAGGTAACTTTCGATATTCAATGTTTAACGTATATTCTCCGTAACTCTTAACAAGTACTCCCCGCTCCTTTACTGGCCAGTACGGTTTTTCGTGCGGCATGCGCACATGTCGAGCGGTAGTAATTTCATCAGCTACAGGCAGAACTTTTTTTCGAATACCGAGCTTTTCCATAACCTAAATATAACCCCCTGCACCCCTTCTGACAAATATTGTAACATTCACTGGACAAGAAGTAACATTATTGTTACTTTTTTTGTATGGAAACGTTTTCTACCAACCTTCGGGTCCTCCGCGCCCAGCATGACCTCACCCAAGAGCAACTTGCTGAACGCGTTGGAGTCTCGCGCAAAACCATCGTCTATCTTGAGAAGGGTGAATATGTCCCCTCACTCACATTGGCATGGAATATTGCGCAGGTTTTTAGCCTACCGATTGAATCGGTCTTCACTATTCACACATCGTAACTCCCCTGCCATGCACGAATCCTACGAACAACGTATTCAGCACCAGGCGAGCTGGTTTGCCCTCCTCCTGTTTGGAGTTGCCTATGGCATTATCCTATTTGCCTACAGCCTGAGTGGTCAGCAAGTACCGTGGAGCACCCAACTCTTGGCACTCTTTGTTACCGCCGGCTTTTTTACCTATACCGTTCCGCGTAATGGGCTTTCGCTCAAAATGCCCTGGCTCCCGCTAAATGAAGAGCAGAGTGCAACCCAGCAACTGGTTCCCTGGGCAATAGCTGGGATTGGTTGGATCACCCTCCTTATTCACGGTATCGGCTACGCAGGGAACCTTATTGTCTCTAAACCTGATGAAGCACTTGCCGCAGGCACCCACCTCGGTCTTTCCGTGGTTTTTCTTGCACTCTCCTACTTACTCGCTCGTGCTGTACAGGCCGGTAGCAAACCAGCAATTTATCTTGGCCAGCTTGTCTACAGCCTGATCTGCAGTGGCTATGTGGCGAGCCTCTTCTTAAATGTGGCGCAACTTGATAGCACCTACTCCCAAACAGTGAGCACTTCGGGAACACGGCCTCTCGCCTTACTTGCCAGCGGGTGGATTGCTTATACACTCTTCCGACATGAGCGCGCGCTTACCATCCCAAGAAAACGTGATGCTGACGTTAGTATTCTCATAACCCTCCTCTTCGTTCCCACGACCTTTGTTGGCCTCCAGATTCTTTCCGCTTTTAATCCCAGCGACACCACATACAATGCACCCTTTATGAGTATGCTCTGGATGCTGCTTCCAGTATTTATTTTCTGGCTTATTGGGCGCGGCCTGAGTGCGATTGGCCTTCGCAAAGTTGCAACCATTATCGGGATTATCATGCTTGTTGGTGTTAGTTATGCTGGCTATCAGGTTTGGCGCTATAATTTTCCCCTTCGCTGCAATGGGATTCGTGGTTACTTTAAGACAACCGGCAGCCTACCAGAGCTGAGCGCTGACTGGAT
>JAGVEG010000100.1 GCA_020058355.1 Candidatus Berkelbacteria bacterium | reverse complement strand
GAGCACCCTCGTCGAGCACAAGTACTGCTGTGCCGTTTGTGAGTGCTTCGTAGATAGTAAGGCCATATGTCTCACTATCACAGTGACTGAATACTCCTCGAGCGCGTCGAATTCGCTGAATAGTTTTCTCGTGACTGAGTTTTCCAGTGAATACGACACGGTGTCGCATGCCTCTTGATGCTAAGAGCTTCTTGATTCGCTTTCGGTCGGTGCCCTCTCCGATAATTACGAGTCTTATGTTGCAGCCGACATCTGCATCAAGAAACTTCTCTACCAAATGAAATACTTGTTTTTCTGGCGTTATACGCCCTATAACAAGGTATTCATCGACACGTTCACACGACGGTACCGGGTTTTGAGCCTGCCGTGCAAGGATATTAGGAATAACCACAACTTTATCTGGATCCTGTGCTAGCTCTGAGTAGTGCGTAAGGAGGAGATCCTTTGCGTACTGAGAGGGCGTGAAGATATGTCCTGATGTGGTGTAGGCTCTTCGCCAAATCTGGGTAACTATAGGCTGCGCAATTCGCCAAACATGTTTTACGACGCGGATATGCTTCATATATTCCCACACATTGGTGTGGAGCCATGTCACATGTTTCGCATTGTACTGTTCAGCCAGACTGTGCGCGAGCTCCCATGTCCACACGGGGTGGGTCGAGAGCACTGCATCAACCTTGCCATCAAGATGTTGATTTATCTGGTCGATGATTGAGGTACGAGCCTTGCTGCCATTTTTTGTGCATAAGTATGCAGGCTTCCACTTGTACCCCTGACTAAACCAGGCAGTGATAGGGTCTACACGGTGCCCAGGTATGCACGCATAGCCAGAGTCGGGCTGAGGTGTGAGTACAAGTACCTTGTGTCCTGCGCCCTGGAGTGCACAAACAAAGGCTTCTGTGGCTACTGTGACGCCGTTGGTGGGTTTTTTCTTGCCGCCATTTGTAACGATTAGTATGTTCATTGTGAACTCCTTTCGGATTGATTTCCCCCATTACTAGCAAGGTTTCAGACAATATGCCAGGGGTTGTGTTGAATGCGCCACGGTTGCTCAAGATTTGTCAGATATTCCCAGAGTGGGAGGGGGAGAAGGCTATTCTGGGGGCCGGTAAGTACCAGGTGAACAAACTGCTTTGTGCGCCAGCGTTGCTCAATGGGTCCAAGGAGCTGCCAATCTGAGCCCATAGAGGGCTCAAGCTCTTCGCGTAGCTTCTCTGCTGCAGCAACTGCTCCATCGGTGAGAGGACAGCTAACGGCGTACATACTTCCAGCTGGCCAAAGATTGGCGTGGCCACGCTCGGTAATTTCGTCGGCGAGTAGGTTCTCTGGCTGGTTAATCAGCGTGGTAAGAAGTGTATCGTCAGGGTGGCGGCTTACAATATGAGTCCGGCCGCCAGTACCAAGTCCGGCAAGGTCGCCAAGTACGTGGAGGCGGTCGGCAAAGCGCTCGGCGGTAAGTTGCGTATCAGGATGGAGTGCAATAGTGTGTGTTTCAGGACTAGCTGGTTCATGAAGGAGGCTCCTGGTACCAATAGAGAGTCGGGTGTCATCTGTGGCTAGCTGAAGCTGGGTACGGATCTGGGAGGTAAGGCTCTCAATACCAGACAATGTCTTTAGTTCTTTGCGCCCTGCTGTTGTGGTGCTTACTTGGCGATCATGGGCGTTAAAGATGATACGTACCGGATGATTCTGGTTGATTTCTGTTCGGATCTCTTCAATAAGGGTGGGTGAGATAAGCTCTTTTCCTTGGTGGGGGTAGATAGTGAGGTGTGGTGGGCGTTGTGCGCCCTTAAAGCTTGGTCCCCAGATTTTCTCACCAAGTAGCTGGGGGAGGTGGCTGCGGATACTTAGTAACGCTCGGCTCTCGGTTGCCAGGTTCATTGCTGCATCAACCAGGGATAGGTAGGGCTGTTGCTCGTGATAGTGGGTGATATCTTCTGGCTGGAGTACCTGAATCTTCGTCAGGTTCTGCCAGGGTGCCCACAGAGCCCGTGCGCCACCAATTCCTGCATCTGCCTCACCAGTCACAAACTTGCCCCAGGCCTCGCGCTCTTTTAGTGACGGTTCAAACCAATCAGCGCCATATGGGCTATGCGCCTTGAAAAACTGGCGGCTTTCTGGGCGATCACCAGGAGTCAGGATAAGTTGCTGGGGGACAGCTCTCGGGATGAGGTTTCTCAAAAAGAGAAAGTCAGCCTTTGTAGGTTTTCTCAAAAATGGAGGGGACCACGCATAGAGGGCACTGCTCCACGAAAGACAGCCAACGTTCGCACACCATTCAATGTGCCGGCGCACAGCTGTACTCACAATGCTCGCTGGAGTGATAATGTGCTCAACTGATGCAAGCTTCACTCCTGTGGGTACACTTTCTGACTCCCAGACCACGGCAACACAGGGGCGTCCACGTAACAAAATAGTAACCAAGGCTCCTGGTGGGAGGGGCTGGCTCGTAAGATAGGTCCAGGCACGCCTGGCGCCACGTATGCGCGTGATTGGTACTACGGTGCAGTGATGCATGGTATTAGCCTAGCGGGCATTCTGGGAGATGCTAGGGTGTGTCTATGGAAACGATCACTCTTGCCTCGGTGCAGGCGCTTGCGCACCTCGGCCAAAAGATGGTGCTCATTGAGCGTAAGCTCTACGTAGCTGGTGGTGGTATACGTAATGAAAATGATGCTGAGCATTCATTCCAACTTGCGCTCTTAGCACTTGGGCTTGTCCAAACATATTCACTTCCGCTTGATATCGGCTTAGTCTTGCAGCTGTGTTTAGTACATGACCTTGTCGAGATTTACGCTGGTGACATGCCATTGCATCATGCAACAGACGAGCAGCGCGCTCAGAAACAACAACGTGAGGAAGCTGCGCGCCAGCAGTTGATTAATGAGTTTCCGGAATGGAGGGAGCTCGGTGATCTAATTACACTCTATGAGCTCCGCCAGGTACCAGAAGCTCGCTTTGTAAACGGGCTTGATAAACTGATTCCGGTTCTCAATATCCAGGCAGATAATGGAAGAAGTTGGCGTGATTATGGCGTAACACTTGAGATGATCCGCAACCAAAAG
>JAGVEG010000013.1 GCA_020058355.1 Candidatus Berkelbacteria bacterium | reverse complement strand
CAAATCCTTATCTGGATAGAAGAGAGAATCTACTGCATCTCGCTGGTAGAGTGCCGCAGATTCATTACCTCGCGTTGCACTGGGGATGATAAAGTCACCAGACTTCATGCCCTTTGCTAGTCCGCCTGCCACCCCCATGAGTACCACTTTCTTTGCCCCAAGTGTGCAGGCGATATGAGCGTACTGGGACATTATTGCTGTGCCCATAACAGGAATGAACCAGTAGCATTTGGTGTCTACGTGAAATTCGTAGCCATGCGCCAAGATTCGATCCGGTAGTCGTGAGATCGTAATAGTTGTCTGGAAGTGAGACGCAAGGGCCTTCTGCAGCAGTGGAACCTTGTGTGTTTCGCTCTCAATATCCCAGGTGCCACAGAGTAAAAGCCCATCTACTACGTAGTTTGAGGGAAGGTGAAGATGCCCTCGAAAGTCGTCTGCGGTCAGCGTTGTGTACATGAAGGCTTGTTATGGTAATTGTAGTAGATTAACGGGGACTGGGCCGTATGGCTAGTAGGCTCATCAAGGTGCTTAAAGTTTAATCATTCTCTGGTTTCTACGCTAAACTAAACGCATACCTAACACTCCCCATGCCTAAAACAATTCTCATTACTGGCTGTTCAAGTGGTATTGGAAAAAAGACTGCTGAGGCTTTTCTTGCGCTTGGCTGGAACGTGGTTGCGACCATGAGAAATACGCAGGAGTCAGATTTAGAGGGGAAGAACCTGCTTGTGCTGCCGCTTGATGTTACCGATTCGCGCTCAGTGGAGCAGGCGGTAGTCGCTGCAACGGAAAAGTTTGGAAAGATCGACGTACTGGTGAATAATGCTGGGTTTGGTTTGTTTGGTCCCTTCGAGTATGAGAAAGAAGACGATATCCGCAGGCAATTTGAAACCAATGTATTTGGGTTGATGGCAGTTACTTGGCAGGTGCTACCCGTGTTTCAGACTGCCGGCGGCGGCATGATTGTGAATGTGAGCTCCATTCTTGGTCAGATGGGAGTTCCTTTTTACAGTGTGTACGCCTCGAGTAAATGGGCGGTAGAAGGCTTCAGCGAGGCGATTGCCTATGAGCTAGCGCCCATGAACATTCAGGTAAAGCTGATCGAGCCTGGCCCGGTGCGCACGCAGTTTTATGCACAGAAAGGCTTTCAGGAGCAGCGAGACCTCGGTGTCTATCAAGCTTACTTTGAGCGGGTTCGAGGTGATGCGCACAAACGTGAGTCTTCGGGTGCCTCACCAGAAGATGTCGCGCAGGTTATTGTGCGGGCTGTGCAGGGAAGTAAAGACAAGATGAGATACCCAGCAGGAAGTACCGCAACCCTCCTTTTGTTCCTTCGCAAAGTGACTCCGATAGATCTATTCCGGAAGATTATGAAGGCGAGTGTGCGGTAGGGTATGTCCTGAGACTTCTAGCCAGGAGGTTTTTTGTGGGAGAAGGATGGCGGTTTCACCTCATTGTTGTATGGTAGAGTGCTAACCATGATGAAGAAGTTCAATTCTCTCAACGAGTTTTTTGAAGCCCAGCCTGCTGATATGTTGCAGCAAATTATGCTGGTGCGTGAGTTGCTATTCGAAGTAGAGTCTAATCTTCAGGAATCTCTAAAGTGGAATGCGCCAAATTATTCGTACCTGAATGAGGATCGCATAACGTTTAATCTGATGAATAAACAGGGGATTCTAAAAGTGATTATTCACATGGGAGCGAAGAAAAAAGAAGATACATCAGCCAAACCAGTACTTGACGGCGCATCAGACTTGGTGACGTGGAATTCAAACATACGAGGCACAATAAGCTTTGCAGATTATGATGAGATTCAAGCTAAGTCAGAGCGGTTTAAACAAGTAATTGCCGAGTGGATTCGTCTCTAAGTCGGTTTTTGTGTACGAACGCTTCGGTGATAAGGGTAGGAGTCTCGGAACTGCAGCCAGAGCGCTACAAACCAGATGCTCCAAGACAGGTAAAATGTTCGCTTAACCAACCCGTCAAAGGCTTGGTTAATGCTAGGTACAAATCGTAATGCGATACCCAGTGCACAGACAATACTTATGATTGTAAGTGTATTGAAGCCAATCGCCGCATAGGTCCCAATGATGCTGCTCAGCTACGGCAGACACGGTATTTGGACCCCACGGCTTTTCAGCCAATCTTTGAGCAGCACATTGCTGGGGATAAGGTGTTGTTTATCTCGCACGCAGGGAAGGCACCGTACGCAATGGTGATTGGGGAGGTGAACTTTGCCCGTCAGGAACGTCAGAAGTTTGAGTTGTTATGGGGAGTGGCAACTTGCTAAGTCAGTACTGACATTCTTTTGTAGTTGTGGTAGATAGTTCTTGTGCTGCTAAGGCACAGAAAGTTGAAGGAGAGAATCTTTGAAAAGCAGTGTGATCAATGGAAGGTGTATTGTGGCGACATATGCCCAAGTGAGTCCTGCGGAGGCTGATCAGAGATTGGCTATCTGTCTCGATGATGGTGCAGGCACGGTAACAGCCCGTCTCTATGGATCACAAGGACTTATTTTTGAAAAACGTCTCCAGGTTGGTGTATGGCCATCTGCAGTGGCTCCTCACGCCATATCTACGTATAGAAAAAAGTCAGAGGGGCTACTCATTGGAATGACTGATGGGTGTGTGTATGTGGTCAAAGGGGGACAGTATACGCAATCTCGGACGCCCTCACGAGAAGCGATCAAGGCTTTTGGGGCAACCCTCGACATGCATAATGGCGACTTCCTCACCCTGGATCTTGAAAGGAGTTGCGTGCGTTGGTGGGGGTCTGACTGCGCGAGAGGAAAATGGGAGAATGTCTATTGGCATAATCGAAGAGAAGCGCGCTCTGAAAAGAAGCTAAAGATTGGAGAGGTCATTGCCTTGGGTGCTGGATTTCATCAGTACTCGATCGTGTTAATACGTGATGATCGGCAAATAGAAAAGAGATCACGGTTACTACTATGTAATAACCGTGATATTCCCGGAGAGGGTTTTTATAGAATGGGTGAGCTTGAGCCACCTTATGAGCTACCAGGTAGGGATGATTATGGGCGGTGGACAGTTGCGAATAATGCTGTCGCATGTTGCGAGACCGGTATTGTAAGGATTTGGCGAGAGACCAACGTTTTCATGCAGCAAATGCAGTATGATATTCCAGATGCTCTCGGGCTACCTACAGGTATTGCTTTAAGTCAAGATGGCGCAGAATTTGCTGTTACATCGGGTAATAAGGTTTTCTGGAGTAAGTTAGGCGAGGTCCTTACCCAGGAAGAAAGGGTTTCCAGCTTAGCGCTTTCAGTTGATGGTAGTGAGTTGCTGATTGGAGCCGGTAGCTCAACAGTTTGCTACTCCCTTGGAGAACATCAGATGATGCAGGATTGTCTCGGCCGCGCTAACGAATAAGTTAGCGCGGTCTTCTTTTAGACCATTCTTAATTTCTTTCTCACTCGCTGAATAAAGCTTTGCATACGCTCAGGCAGTTTAGTTTGCAGGCGCTTCCCAAGCGCGCTTTCTTCGCCGATCAGGAGGATGCCAATAAGGGCAAAGGGCCAGCTTGGCATGAGGGGTACAAATAAGCCAATTAGGGCAATTCCACAGAAAAAGTAGCCAAGATAGGTAAGGAGGGCGTGGGCGAGGCGGCGCATAATTCCTCAGTAGTTTACCGGATTTCTTGGGTGCTGTGTTGACGTGCGGCTGAATCGGTAGAGACTACAGCTATATGGAACCAACGATTTACTCGCAAAGCTTTCTCACTTCGGCCGGGAAAGAGGTGTCACTTGCTGACTATAAAGGGAAGGTGCTCTTACTGGTAAATACGGCAACAAAATGTGGGCTCGCACCGCAGTTTACTGAGCTTGAAGATCTTCATCAGAAATATAAGGATCGTGGCCTTGTGGTGATTGGTTTTCCCTGTGATCAATTTGCAGGGCAAGAGCCGGAAAGTAATGAGTCTATGGTCGAGGTGTGTCGTGTTCACTTTGGTGTCACCTTTTTACTAAGTGAGAAAATTGATGTTAATGGGTCACATGCCCACCCGCTTTTTCACTATCTGAAAGATCATACGAAAACTATCCTGGGCTCAGGAATTAAGTGGAACTTCACGAAGTTTCTCGTGAATAGAGATGGCAGTGAGATCAAGCGATACGAACCAACAACCGCGCCGTCCGCTTTGCAGGAGGTTATCGAGGAGTTTTTGTCCGTGAAGGCTGAGTCGCAAGGAGAATAGTTGCCTTCACAAAGAGGATGGTTTTGGACGGCTTATCCTAAATAAGATACGGTTATCCTATCTATTTCATCTGTTACATGAAAGTAGTATGGCTCACTGTATTGCTACAACCTCGCTTGTCCCCCACCCGGCGCTTGGCATGCCTATCTTGGTGGTAAGAATCCCTGTTGCAGTAAGTACGACACTGCCTTCTCGTGGGATGGTAATGATAAATGGTGAGTTGAATGATCGGCCTTTCGAGTTGCCGCTTGAGCCCGATGGAGCGGGGAGTCACTGGTTATTTATTGATGCTGGCCTTGCAAAGGCTGCTGGCATTACAGCTGGTGAGTCAGTCTCACTGAGCTTTGAAGTTTCCAAACGGTGGCCAGAACCCCAGGTTCCAACAGCTTTTATGGAGCTTGTGTCAAGTGAGACGAATGCGCTAACTACCTGGCACGACATTACGCCAATGGCTCGGTGGGAATGGGTGCGCTGGATTGGGGCTGCCAAGCAGGCAGAGACCCGCACCAAGCGTATGCATGTGGGGTTGTCTAAGTTGCAGGGAGGTATGCGTCGTCCGTGTTGTTTTGATCGGGCACAGTGCACGGTGACGGGGATTTAGGACTAAACTT